>CAYFEZ010000176.1:0-3206 GCA_964342215.1 uncultured Dehalococcoidales bacterium
AACGCCGCGCCAGATCGCCAACGCGCACGCCATCTTCAATGTGGCCAACACTCTCATATTCCTGCCCCTGGCCGGGCAATTCGCGCGCCTGGTCGAGTACCTGGTGCCCGACGAAACGGAAGACGAGGAGGAACCTCTCCCCGAAACGGCGGTGGCGTGGACCGCCCTGCACCTCGACCCCACCCTGATCCAGGTACCGGCCGTTGCCCTGGTCCAGGCCCGGGGCGAAATCCGGCGCATGGGTTTTGCCGTGCGCCACATGCTGGCCGATATCGTGCCGGCCTTCATGGATAACGACACCCATGCCATAGACGATATCCTGGAGCGCGACAAACAGGTGGACTATTTGCAGGAACGGATAACCGACTACCTGGTCCGCATCTCCCGCAGCGGCCTCAACCAGACCCAGTCGGAAGAAAATGTGCACCTGCTCAATATCACTGCCGACCTGGAGCATATCGGCGATATCATCGAGAAGAACCTGGTGGATCTGCTGCGCAAGAAATCCGCGGCGGACATCTCCTTTTCCGCCGAGGGCCAGGTGGAATTGCTCGACTACCACCAGCGCGCGCAGGAAATCTTCGATCTGGCCATCAGAGCTTTTGACCAGGAGGACGTCGAACTCGCACGGGAGGTTGTGCGGATCAAGGCCGAACTGGTCGACATGGAATGGACCTACCGCAGGCGGCACTACGAACGCCTCAGCCGCGCCTTGCCGGAGACCATAGAAAGCAGCCAGATCCACCTCGATCTGGCCGACTATCTGCGGCGCATCAACTCCTATGCCGAAGCGATCGCCAGAAGCCTGCTCAAAGAGGTCCAGGAGACCGTGTGAATTCCCACCGCGGAGGTATCCGATGGAACGCAAACCCAAGTGGTATTACAGACAGTCCGGCGTGATCCCATTCCGCCGGGACAACGGCGAAGTGCAGATCGCCCTCATCACTTCCAAGCGCCGCAAGCGCTGGATGATACCTAAAGGGGTCATCGACAGAGAACTCTCACCGCGCGAATCGGCGACGAAAGAGGCCTATGAGGAAGCGGGATTGCGGGGGTACGCCTACGCCCAGCTGCTGGGCGAGTACAAGTACAGGAAATGGGGCGGCACCTGCAATGTCCAGGTCTTCCTGTTCAAGGTCAAGGAGGCCCTGGAGACATGGCCCGAAGCCCACCTCAGAGACCGTCGATGGGTGAATCTCGCCGAGGTCGAAGAACTCATAGAAGAGTACGCGCTCAAGCAGTTGATCAGGGACCTTCAAGTTTTCATAGGAGAGGTATCCTATGCCAGAAAAGCATAATTCGCAAATAGTAGTTTACCAGCCGCTTCAAACCACAAACCCCGTTCAGGAGCCACCCCGCCATGAGCGAGAAAAAGGAAGTCGTCTTCTACGCCGACGGTCGCCACTCCTCCGTCTACATCTACGAACCCCCCATGGACGAACGCATCTACACCGCCCCCATCGACGAACTCGTCGACCTCGGCATCGACACCATTACCTACGCCGTGGGCGACTGCCGCGTCCTGCTCTACGATACCAAGGTCGGCGAGCGCTGGGGCCACAACGTCAAAAAAGCCAACCACCTCATCTGGTACCGCGGCGGCCTCAACCTGGAACAATTCATCGCCGCCGGCAAAGACCCCCTCGAAGTCGTCTGCCGCCGCGCCCACCAAGTCGGTTTTAACTTCCTGCCTAGCCTCATCCTCGGCATGCAGTACCAGGAACCGGCCGAAGCCACCGACTGCCGCTGCTCGGACTTCTGCTTCGAACACCCCGAATACCAGGTGGGCTCCGAGCCCGACATCCCAGAGGCGCGCTGGGACGATCCCACCCGCTTCTCCTACGCCATCCCCGAAGTGCGCCACAACCGCCTGGCTGTCATCGAAGAACTGGTCTCGGCCTACGATACCGATGGCATAGAACTCAACATCACGGACTACACCCCCTTCCTCGCCCGCCGCGAAATTCCCGAACACACCGACACCTTTACCGAATTCATCGTCGAAGCCCGCCGCCTCTGCGACCGGGCCGCCGCCGCGCAGAATCGCGAAAAGCGCCTGCTGGTCCGCGCCGGAGCCAGTCTCGCAGGCTGCAAAGCGGTGGGCATCGACCTCGAAACCCTGATCCGCGACGAGATCGCACACGGCGTGCTGGCCATGATCCCCCACACCCAGGGACTCATCGACCCAAATCCGGCCGGCATCGCCGAATTGGTCCGCGCTGCCCGCGGCAAGAATGTCAAAATCATCGACGGTATATCCAATGCCATACACCACGACGCCTACCACTACCCTACCCGCGAAATGCAAGTAGCTCAGGCCAGCAATGCTTATGGCGCCGGGGCCGACGGCGCGTTCTTCTCCACCTACTACCCCAATGGCTACCCCTATGCCGACTCCGACCTAGCCAGTATCCGCTTCATGGGCCGACCCGAATTGCTGGCCCACAAGGACAAACACTACGTCGTGCGCCAGGGCGCCAACGGCCCCGATGACACGCCCGGCAATTTCCTCTCGCCCAACCCACTTCCCGTCGAATTAAAAGTGGGCGAAGAGGGCGCGGAGCAGACATTCCACGTCGAAGACGACCTGGCTGCCAAACACACATTGGGCGAAGTCGCCAAATGCGAATTGCGCGTCCGCATCTGCGAGACGGCCTACGACGACACCTACGACCTGTGGTTCAACGGCGAGTTGGTCCCGCGCCAGCGCCAGGAGTGGATCGACTGGACCTATTCGGTGCGCCCCGTTCCCGGACAGACCCGCGTGCTCGACGCCTATTGGATCACCGTCGACCTCAAGCAAGGGGATCTGTTGCCGCACCGCGGAGAAAATAGCGTGCGCGTCGACTTGAAGACCCACGACCCGCGTTGCTACCCGCCCGTCCTGCTGCACGACGTCGAACTCGTGGTGCAGTACCGCGACCACCGCCATGCCCCGCGGCGCGACGAGTGGTGGCACGACCCGCGGGCGCCTATCGGCGTGTGATATACTGCGCACGGTCATAGATTGAACTTTTGCCAGCCGCAGATTGAGAGCATACTCGACTAATGGAGTTCCGTTTATGCCCGTTCGCAGTATAGCCACGCAATTCGCGGATCTGCCCCGCCAGACTCTCGGCAGTGAATTGATCGCACTATTCTTGTGTTTGCTTCGGCAGTGAATTGATCGCACTATTCTTGTGTTTGCTTACGGTCTTCCCCCTCGG
>CAYFEZ010000177.1:0-3202 GCA_964342215.1 uncultured Dehalococcoidales bacterium
GCCGGTCGATCTCGTCGACGGTTTCAGCGGGCGTCAGCCAGGTCTTCCACGACGGTACCGGTCGTGGCAGTGACAGGCTGCGGGTGTCGCCGCCCCGGAAGCGCACATGGACGGCCAGCGCCTCATCGCCCTTCAACAGGGTGACGTCCTCGACCAGCAATCGCAGCATGCGCTTACGGTCGTGATCGCTGGTAGTCGGTGCCTGCCAGAGGGCGGGGAAGTCCGTCGCCAACGCGGCAATGCGCTGTCGCTCCTCGGCGGTGAGCATCGCGTCGGCCTGTTGTTTGCGCTCATAGTCCTCCTGCGCCTTGTTGAGCGCGCGCAGCTTGTCGTTCCAGTCAGCTTCCAGCGAATCGGCCACCAGGCGGTTGTCCGGATCGACCCGCAGGTAGCGCCGCCGGGCCGCGTCCGCTTCGTAGCGCGCCCGCTCAACCTGCTTACGCCGCAGCCGGTCGGCCTCCTCGAAACGTGCCACCAGCTCTTCCTGCACTGAAACGGTCACCTCCAGCGCCATCGGCGTTACCGCCTCGACCACCAGCTGACTCACCGCCGCGTCGATAGTGGCGCCTGGAATCTCCTGACACTTGTCCTTGGCGAAACGCTGCGGGCCTCGACGGCAGCCGTAATAGGGCACCCGCCGGCCGTCGCGCTGGCAGTAGCGTACGGCCATACGCTTGCCGCATACACCGCACAGCGCCAGCCCCTGCAGCAGGGCCGATCCTTCTCTAGGGGGCGTGGTGCCGCCCCGGCCGCGCGTGCGCCAGTTGTTGGCGTGCAGACGGCGCTGGTTTTCCTCAAACTCGTCCCAGGAGAGATACCCTTCGTGCGTGTCGGGCAGCAGCACCGTCCATTCCGCCCGGGGTAGTCGGTGGGTGATCCGGCGGCCGCTGCCCAGTTTGCGCTGACGCGTACGACCCAGCGCATAGGCGCCGGCATAGCGCGGATTGTGCAGCACGTTCAACGCGCGAGTGTAAGTCAACTCCTGCCACACCAACTCGCCCTGGTGCGGCCCGTGCGCCGGTCGTGCGGGAAAGCGCAATCCCTGGGCGTGAAAGGCCTTGAAGGTCGCACTCGCTGAGCCGGTGCGGCGGAAGGTGCCCAACAACATCCGCACGGCGTCCTGCACTTGCCGGTCCGGGTCGAGCCGCACCTGACCCGCCTCGTCATACACAAACCCCACCGGTAGCCGGATGCGCAACTCGCCGCGGCGCGCCTTGGCCAGGTAGCCGCCCTGCAGGCGAGCTCGCAACACGTGCAACTCGGCTTCGCTCATCGTGCCCTTCAAGCCCAACAACAAGCGGTCGTTGAAGTGGGCCGGGTCGTAGAGACCGTCCTCGTCCAGGATCAGCGTATCGGTGAGGGCGCAGATCTCCAACAGACGGTGCCAGTCGCTGGAGTTGCGCGCCAGGCGCGACACCTCCAACCCCATCACGATTCCGGCCCGCGAGGTGCCCACATCTCCGACTAGCCGCTGAAACCCGGCCCGGTCCGCCGACGAGGCGCCGGATTGACCCAGGTCGCTGTCGATGACGACGACGCGCTCCTCGGGCCAACCCAGGGCCACCGCCCGTTGCCGCAGGTCGTACTGGCGCCGCGTGCTCTCCTGGTTTTCAATCACCTGGTGCAATGTCGACTGGCGCACGTACAGGTAGGCGTCGCGACGCAGATGATCGGCCGTCACCTTGCTGGCTTCGGGCGTCATGGTCGCACCTTTGCTGTGGTTATCACCATCTGGGTCAGGACCGTCACCATCTCAGGCACGGCCGTGAGTGGACGTGATACGGATGGCGAGGGTCTGACACACGAAGGCACGGCACCGGCGGCTCGCATCCACGCTACCAGCCCGCGACGCATGACCAACCCCAGGCCACGACCGGGCAGCGCGCCGGTCCCCAACGCCGCACACCGCAGCTGCTCGTAGTCGGCCACCAAGGCCGACCCGCCCGCTTCGTCGTGGCCGTCCAGGGCGGCCCCGGTCATGGTCGTTTTTTTTTCACCGCCGCCTTCAACGCGCGCTCGACCGTACGCGGGTGCACGTCGATGTCGAAGTGCTCCTGCACCAGCGCCACCAGCCGAGCCGTGTCCACTGACGGCTCCGCTTCCCGGGCGGCCTGCAGCAGGGCGATCACCTCCGGCCGCAGCTTGTGTCGCCCCTTCGGCCCCCGCTTGTGCGGCAACAGCCCCCACAACCCTTCGCGCTCGAAGGCCGCCAGCAGTTTGTAAAACGTCGGACGGGACACTCCGTACCACGCGGTAGCGGACGTCACCGAATGGCCTTCCGTGCGTACCCGGCGCAGCATCTCGTAGCGCGTCTGCACCAGATCCCGCGCATCGAAGAAATCGCTGCTGGCAAAGCGCGGGTCGGCGATGGACTCGGGCGCCGGATGCAGTGTGCCCTGCTGGCGCAAGGCCTCGGCCTTGGGATCGGAGGGCTTCGAACGAGGCATGACATCCTCCATGGACTGGGAGATGAGTGTAATCTAATTTACATACACTTCTCATTGGAGTCCATCGATCATTTGGCGTAACTATCTTATTCTTCCCAACGATAGGCCCCGTCCACACCTGATTGCCGTCATGCGTCCTCAGTGCAGAGGATATATTTCTATTAACATCACCGGCATAATTTCGCTTACACTGCATCCGGCGCCTCCTCGCCCATGCTGGCGATCAGGTCGGCCAGGCGCAGCAGATCCTCGACTCGAAACAGACAGCGACCGGCCGCGATGTCTAGCCATGGGTCCGGCGGGCTCAGACTCGTCCACGCCACGGGCAGATGCGCGATCCGCCCCACCTCTACTTCCAGATACAGCAGGTCTCCATCCTCACAGCGGCGCCGGTCGACTACTTCCAGCACCTGACCGTATAGCGGATGGAACGGGTGGAGCACCCGAGCTCGATGCGTCTCTTCCTTTACAAAAGATGCATTGTGAGGCGGTTTCCGACGGCACCACCCATCTGGTCCTTTCTCCCCTCGAACTGATCGAGAAACTCGCCGCCCTGGTACCGCCGCCGCGGCTGAATCTGATTCGCTATCACGGGGTGTTGGCCCCCAACGCCGCCGACCGCGCCGCCATCGTACCCGGGCCGCAAGCCGAGGCCGACGAGGCGACCTGTAACGGCCACCATTGCGGGCAGGGTCAGACGTCCACCTATCGCCGCTCCTGGGCCACCCTACTGGCACGGGTTTTTCGTATCGATG
>CAYFEZ010000178.1:0-3194 GCA_964342215.1 uncultured Dehalococcoidales bacterium
CCCCACAACCTTTAGGCGCATTAGTGAGCGGCGTAGTGCTGCCTCCGCCCGAGCCGCGTCTGCCGTTGTATCAAGTTGACCGAGCCGTTCCTCAGCCCGGCGTTTCGCCTCTTCCGCTCGGGCGATATCAATTTCCTCCACCCTTTCCGCAGTATCAGCTAGAACTATGATTTTATCTGGTCGCGCCTCGAGAAATCCGCCGGAAATGGCCAGAAAAAACTCTTCTCCGCCTTTTCTTATTTGCAACTCGCCTTCCCGTAACGTAGTCATTAAAGGGGCGTGATGAGGTAAGATTCCCAGTTGACCTTCAGAGCTCGGGGCGACAACACTATCCACTTCCTCTGAATAAACCACGCGCTCTGCGGTAACAATATCAAGTCTGATACCTGCCATTACCTTATCACCTATGCCCTAAACTTTTTTTGCCTCTTCCACGGCTTCATCTACGGTACCCACCATATAAAAGACTTGCTCGGGTAGGTCATCGTATTTTCCTTCCATAATTTCCTTAAAACCGCGTACCGTTTCTGCCACCGGCACATATTTCCCAGGCCTATTAGTGAAAACTTCGGCAACAAACATTGGCTGTGATAGAAATCTCTGGATTTTTCGTGCCCTAGCTACACTAAGTTTATCCTCCTCACTGAGCTCTTCAATCCCCAGTATGGCGATTATATCCTGGAGATCTTTATAGCGTTGTAACACCTGTTGTACGCCGCGGGCCACTCGATAATGCTCTTCCCCAACAACGGAGGGGTCAAGTATTCGTGAGGTTGAAGTTAGCGGGTCAACTGCCGGATACAGACCCTGTTCCATGATAGACCTCTCCAGAGCAACAACCCCGTCAAGGTGCCCAAAGGTGGTAACCACCCCCGGGTCAGTATAATCGTCAGCGGGAACATAGATTGCCTGAAAGGAGGTAATCGAGCCCTGCTTGGTGGAGGTAATCCTTTCCTCTAATTCGCCCATCTCTGTAGCTAAAGTAGGCTGATAACCCACCGCCGAGGGCATGCGCCCCAACAGGGCGGAGACCTCCATACCGGCTAGAGTATAGCGATAGATGTTGTCAATAAAGAGTAGAACGTCTTGCCGCTCAACATCACGGAAGTATTCGGCCATAGTCAGTCCGGTTAATCCGACGCGCAGACGAACGGCCGGGGGCTCATTCATCTGGCCAAAAACCATCACGGTCTTACCAATCACACCGGATTCCTTCATTTCATTCCACAGGTCGTTACCTTCACGAGATCTTTCGCCAATACCAGTAAAAACCGAGAAACCCCCGTGCTCGGTGGCAATGTTGCGGATAAGTTCTTGAATAATCACAGTCTTACCCACTCCGGCCCCACCATAGGCACCTATCTTGCCTCCCTTAGTAAACGGGGCAATTAAGTCAATAACTTTAAGCCCCGTCTCCAGTATCTGGGTGGTTGTCTCCTGCTCTTGGAAGGAAGGAGGCGGACGATGAACTGGCCGGTGCTCTGAAGTCTCAACGGAACCAAGATCATCTAATGGTTCTCCCATAACATTGAACAATCGACCTAACGTGGCTCGGCCTACGGGTACAGTAAGCGCTGCCCCGGTATCTATAACCTCAGTCCCTCGCACTAGCCCATCTGTAGGAGCTAGGGCCAAGCATCGCACCCAGTTATTACCCATATGGTCCTGCACTTCAAGTACAATCTTGCTACCATCCAGCGGGATTTCGATAGCGTGGTAAAGTGCTGGTAATTCATCGGGAGGAAACTCAACGTCAACTACCGTGCCTATCACCTGAACTATTTTGCCTTTTGCCATAATGACCTCTCTCCTAAGCCAGAGCCGCCGCTCCACCAGTGATGTCCAGAAGTTCTTTGGTAATCATCTCCTGGCGGGCTTTATTATACGTCAGGGTTAGATCCTGAGTAAGCTCATTAGCATTATCAGTAGCGTTTCTCATTGCCATCATTCTGGCGGACTGTTCACTGGCGATAGATTCTAAGATAGCTTGATAGACTTGCATCTCCACAAATCGAGGTAACAGCCCGCCTAAAACTACATCAGGGTTTGGTTCATATATATAATCTACATTCTGGGTACCGGGTATAGTTGCTGGTTCAACGGGAAGTATTTGCTGTAAGACCGGTCTTTGCAGCATCGTGGAAGCAAAATGGGTATAGACTAAATAGACTAAATCAATAATCCCGTTGCTATAATCATCAATAATAATGCGGGATATAGGTAAAGTATCAAGTAAGTTGGGGCGGTCACTAAGCCTAGTAAATTCAGCTTGAATATTACGGCTGTGCCGTCTCATAAAATCCAGCCCCTTACGACCGACACAGATAAGGGTAATCGGTATATTCTGCTCTAGGATAAAGCTCGCTGTTAGCCGGTTGATATTGGCATTAAGCCCGCCACATAAACCACGGTCAGGGGTAATATGCACTATCGCAATTTTAGCTACCGGTCGGCGTTGTAGTAATGGGTGCGCTGATTCGCCTGCCTGAGGCAAAGCCGCCAGATCAGCTATCACCTGACGAATCTTCTCGGAAAAAGGGCGACCGGCTAGACCTTGTTCCTGTGCTCGCTTCATCTTGGAGGTAGCAATCATCTCCATAGCTCGGGTAATCTTAGCGGTACTCTGGATGCCACGTATTCGGCGGCGAATTAAGCGAATATTAGCCATCTTCTATCCTAAAACACCATGCTTTGCTTAGACTCCATAATGGCTGCCTTTAAAGCCTCATCGGTCTGAGTACTGATATCCGTTTCCCTAGCGATAGCCTCACCTATTTCGGGATGATTTGTCTCCATAAACCTATGGAAACCAATCTCAAAATCGTTAACTTTATCTACCGGAATATCATCAATATAACCATTGACAGCTGCATGTAAAATCATAACCTGCTTTGCCATTGGCATGGGGACACACTGGAGTTGTTTCAGGATTTCGGTAATGCGTTGCCCGCGGTCAAGTTGAGACTTCGTTGCCTTGTCTAACTCAGTAGCCCCAAATTGGGCGAAGGCGGCTAGCTCTCGATACTGAGCTAATTCCAGTCTTAGCCTGCCCGCTACTTGTTTCATTGCCTTAGTTTGAGCGGCGCTACCCACTCGGGATACGGATAGGCCCACATTTAATGCTGGCCTGATGCCAGCATTAAACAGGTCTGTTTCGACATAAATCTGACCATCAGTAATAGAGATAACATTGG
>CAYFEZ010000179.1:0-3189 GCA_964342215.1 uncultured Dehalococcoidales bacterium
AGCCGGTATTTGACACATTGGAGGGGGATTTGGCCAAAGCCCTTTTTGCCATCCCGGCAATTAAGGGAGTTGAATTCGGTTTAGGTTTCTCGGCGGTGGTGAAGAGAGGTTCAGAGAATAACGACACGTTTATTATTAAAAATAATGAGATAGCCACTCGGACTAATAATGCCGGCGGCGTACTTGGAGGAATAAGTAATGGTATGCCGATTGTGGTTCGAGTCGCCGTCAAGCCGACCTCTTCAATAGCCATAAGTCAACAGACCGTTCATATAAAAAATAGGGAAAGTGCTACTCTAGCCGTCAAGGGTAGGCATGATACTTGTATTGTGCCCCGAGTGGTAGTGGTGGTGGAAGCTATGATGGCGGTAACCATTGTTGACTTTGCGCTGCGTGCAGGACTAATATCCCGGGTGATAAAATGAGTTTAGAAGAACTAAGAAAGAAAATAGATGAAGCCGATACTAGGATAGTTAGACTGATAGCGGAAAGAATGAGAATTGCCAAAGAAATAGGTAGGGAGAAGAAGAAGCAGGGAAAACCAATCGCAGATGAAGGTAGGGAAATAGAGGTCTTGGAGCATATCAAAAGTGTTGCCCGAGAGGAGGACATAAACCAGGAAGATATAGCCAGTATTTACCGGCGAATAGTGACCGCCTGTAAAGGCGGACAGGAAACAGTGGTTGCTTTTCAAGGTGAAATTGGGGCTCATAGTGAGGAAGCCGCCTCTGGTTTTTTTGGCCATTCAATTCAGACTAAGCCTTGTGAAAGCTTAGATGATGTCTTTAAGGCTGTGGACTGCGGCGAGGTACAGTTTGGGGTTGTGCCTATCGAGAATTCACTGGAGGGGAGCATCAGGCAGACATATGACTTGTTGCTAGACTCAACTCTTAAAGTCTGCGGTGAAATAGAGTTTAGGGTGGTTCATTGTTTGGTAGCTGGTCCTGAGGAAAGTCTGGATTCAATTAAACGAGTTTATTCTCATCCACAGGCTCTGGGTCAGTGCCAGGCTTTCTTAAAACATCTAGACTGTGAATTAATTCCTACCTATGATACTGCCGGTAGTGTGAAAATGATAAAGGAGAAAGGCATAGTAGAGAGCGGCGCCGTAGCTAGTACCAGAGCTGCCGAAATTTACGGCATGAAAATAATTGCCCAGGAAATAGAGGATAACCCGAATAATTTCACCAGGTTTTTTATTTTAGCCAAACAGGATTCTCCGCCATCGGGAAATGATAAGACTTCAATAGTTTTTTCAGTAAGGCATAAACCAGGAGCACTGTATGAGGCTCTTAAGGAACTGGCGGATAAGAATATTAATTTGACTAAAATTGAGTCCAGGCCGACAAGGCAAAAGCCGTGGGAATATAATTTACATCTAGATTTTGAGGGTCATCGGGAAGATAAGGCATTTGAGGAGGCATTAGAGTATTTGGAAAACTCTTCGCTCTTCGTAAAAGTCTTGGGTTCGTATCCCAAGGCAAAATAGTCGTTTTAATCCTCATCCCCTGTTTTCCCCTTTCCCTCGGTGAGAATGGTCCTAAATATATAAGGAAGAACGTATGAAAATAGCGATAATTGGGGGGTCTGGTAAGATGGGGCGATGGTTTGCCAACTTTCTGGTAAAAGAGGGCCAGGAAGTGATAATAACCGGTCGAAACCAGAACAAGTTACTGGAAGCCAAACATGAGTTGGGTGTTGAGGTTGCCACCAATGCGGAAGCAGTTAAAGGTGCGGATGTTGTTTTGCTCTCAGTGCCAATAGATAATTTTGCGGAGGTGGTGGAGCATATTTGCCCCTATACGCATCCGGAGCAAGTTATTGTAGACATTACTTCCGTTAAGGCGTTTGCGGTGGAAACAATGCATAAGCATATAAAAACTGGCTTGGTACTGGGAGTCCACCCGTTATTTGGTCCTGGGGCTAATGGTGTTGACAATCAGAATTTTGTGCTAACACCTACCAACGATAGTGAGGAAACCATCGCTAATAAAATCAAGAAATATTTAGAAGTTAGGGGAGCTAGAGTTACTTTGATGAACCCCCAAGAACATGACGAAATGATGGCGGTCATTTTGGGGCTCTCTCATTTCATTACTCTGGTTGCGGCGGATACCTTGCTGAGCTTTGGCAAGTTAGAACAGATGGAAGCAATCGGTGGGACTACTTACAAAGTGCTGTTAACCTTAATTGTCAGCGTTATTTCCGAGGATCCTGAGCTTTACGCGTCCTTACAAATGCGATTAACCAATATGGCGGGAATTGAAGAATTATTCCAAAAACGAGCCGAAACATGGGCAGACTTAGTCAGAAACAAGGATCAACAGAAATTTGTGGAGAAGATGAATATCGTAAGAAATGGTTTTGAGAAAAATTCCCTTGATTTGGGTAAGGCTTACGAAAACATGTACAAGTTAGTGGACAAGTTATAATGGTTGTCTAATATCAGCAGATGTGTCGTTCCAGATATTTTACTACGGGGTTTATAGTACTGGTTTTCCCTTAGCGTGGCTTTACCTCATATGACCCAAAAATAAAGTCAAGATCTTCCTGTAAAGCAACCGTCTTTTCCTGAGGAAAGATTTCTTCATTTATATCAAGCATCAGCTTTGTTTCGCCTCTGGCTGAGCCTATAATGTGGGCTCTAAGGCATTCCCTTCCCGCCTTACTTGGTTCGCTCTTAATATTGAAGGTTAGTGTGCCGCGAGAAATAAATGATGATGAGTCACTGGGTAAGGAATACGTTTCTAGTTTCATTTCGCCTATAGTCGTTCCTTGTTTCAAAACAAAGTCCCTCACCTCATCATAAAGCAGTTCAGGCTTTACATCGTTGTATGTTTTCTTAATTTGCATCTCTGGTTTCTTGCCTTTCTTTAATCGAATTAGTAGTTGTATGATAAGCCCTTACTATTTTTTTGTCAATCACAGGTGCCAGCAACAATTGTGAAAGCAAGCTTGCAGTTTTCACTGAATTCCTTTATGCTATAGTGAATTAAATAAGTGGCTTAGAGGTACCTGAAGTGGTTCAGGTATAGTCGGAGAGCAAGTCGGTGTAATTCCGATGCAGTCCCGCCTACTGTGAGTGATATGAAATCTTATCATAAGCCAGAACGCCGTCCTCTAGGTCTGTAACCTCCGCGGAGAAAGGGGGTAGGGGTGTGTTTAATCGGATGTGACTGACCCCTTGCC
>CAYFEZ010000180.1:0-3184 GCA_964342215.1 uncultured Dehalococcoidales bacterium
CCGCTTTGGCCACTATATTATCGTGGGGAATATTAGAGACAACGTGCTCATAGGTGCAAATTCCCGTAGGTAAAACCTCGGGTATTGGAGTATCAGCAATAACGGGGAATCCCCAATTAATTGCACCTGCAGCATTAGCATACCATTCGTCCGTAACATAGCCAAGCGGTAATGCAAAAGCGAAGATACGGTCTTTATTATAGATGAGTATTTTCCTGTAGTTACCGGCCTCAATACCGCCAAATGACATAGCGGCTCTGGTGGCAAAACCCATAGCAAATACGGTAGCCGTGACATCAGGACCAAAGGAGACCAGACGAGTTGGCCACCCAATCTGCACACCCGCATCCAAAAGCTGCTCGGAGAACCTCTTGCCATCATGCGCCGCCGACATAAAAACATACAGGTTTTTCTGTTGCAGTTCCTGCGCTATTTTTGCGGCAATCTCACTAGTAGGTGCCGCACCAAGGACAGCGGCAAAACCAGGGGCCGTACCATCAACGAATTCAATTCCCCTTTTTCTAAGGATGATATCATCGGCCGCGCCCAACCAGATATTACCATCACTTATGTCTTCCTGTTTAGTATAAAAGTCGGGTTGTTCCAGATACCTTATCGCTTCAATAATCTCCTCCGCGAAGAAGGTTACCATCCCAGCATCCAAGGCCGGAGCTAGATATGGCAAGGGATGCTCCTTCCTGACTGGCGGTGGGAGCAAAGATTTACATTTCTTCAGTACCTGCTCCATATCACCCAGTTTTTCCACCTTCGTACCTAAAATCCCATAAATTATCGGAAGATAATAGGCAGTATTGGGGAAACCCACTAATTCATTGGAACCCCACTTATCCATTGCTTCCTGCCACTTCTTATCAGCCTGGCTTACAATCTTATGAGCTCCTCTAATCGCTGCTGATGCGATAATCTTAGACATATCCTAAAGCTCTCCTTTCTCCCTTAAGTAGCATCGTCATTATATTGCT
The DNA here is from genome assembly GCA_964342215.1 of uncultured Dehalococcoidales bacterium. Classification (GTDB taxonomy): domain Bacteria; phylum Chloroflexota; class Dehalococcoidia; order Dehalococcoidales; family CAYFEZ01; genus CAYFEZ01. Next base: position 984 of record CAYFEZ010000180.1, read on the forward strand.
TCCAGCTCTCGCCTCATCTCCATATCGTATAGAACCCTCTCTCTGGACTTATCAATTCCGAGAGCTTTACGTTTTTTGTCAATATGCTCAATCATGAGTCGGGCTGCCTGCACAGGGTCAGGTTCGAAAGCCCATTTCCCGCCGTAGATTCCTTCCATACCTTCAAACAGGTATTTCGTGAACTCCTTACTGCCCATGGTTGGCCAATTAGTGCCGAAAACCGTGTAGACACCAGAGGCGACAAAATACTGGCCAATAGCGATGGCCTTCTCGCTCATCCACTCCGGGGCGGCACCAGCCGCGGGCAGATCGCTGATATCGTCTCCCAATCCCCCGTCTTTAACCACCGCCGTAGCGGCGATAAGGATACGGCTGTTATCAATACAGGCTCCCATATGGAGCACTGGCGGAATACCCACTGTTTCACAAACCTCGGTTAAGCCAGGGCCACAGAACTCCCTAGCCGCTTCCGGAACCATCATACCTTGTTTAGCAACGGCCATGGCCGCACAACCTGTGGAAAGCACAAGTACATCGTTCTTGAGAAGCTCTTTAATCATGAGGATATGAGCGCTATCATGGGTCGCTCGAGCATTGTTGCAGCCTACCACACCAGCAAGGCCTCGGATACGACCGTTGATGATATTATCATTGAGAGGTCGGTAGGATGCGCGAAAGAGGCCGCCAAGCAGGTAGTTGATTGTCTCATGGGAAAAACCGGCTATAAGCGAGGTCTTAACATCCGGAATTCTAACCTTATCCTTAGCTCGGTTAGGGTAGTTATCAATCGCCGCCTTGATGATGGCTTTGGCCGATTCCTTAGGATTATGCTCGTCGAAGGGCATCCATTCGGCGCCGTAAATTTTTGAACGGTCATCGGTATTAATGAGCTTAGTGTGGTAGCAACGGGACACCTCTAAAAGACCCTGCATAATACACTGCACATCCACCACCATAGCCTCTACGGCACCGGTAATAATGGCTAGCTCTTGTTGGAGAAAGTTACCTCCAATGGGAACGCCGTGCCGCATCATAACTTCGTTAGCGGTACAGCACATGCCTAGCAACTGGATACCATTAGCGCCTTTGGACTGGGCGTATTTAATAAGCTCAGGGGACTGTGATTCCACCGCAAGCATTTCAGCGAGAGCCGGTTCGTGGCCGTGAACGACGACATTTACGTGATCTTCTCTCAGTACACCTAGGTTTATCTCACTCAGGGTGGGAGTTGGTGTACCGAACATACAATCCTGAATCTCAGTAGAAATCATGCTGCCACCCCATCCATCAGCCAACGCGGCCCGGGTGCCCTGAATCATCAGATTCCTGTAGTCTTGGTCAACGCCCATGTGGGTACGGTGCATCAATTCAACAATCTCCCGGTCGATACCGCGCGGTATTACCCCGTGTTCCCGCCAGATTTCCTGGCGCTTCTTTGGGGCGTTCTTGACAAAGATGAGCTCACCTTCCTGTTTACCAAACTGGTTCTCACAAACCTTCGCAATGTCCAGGGCAATTTCGCTGTTACTCCGGTCTCCGATATCCACATCCAAATCGAGAGCCATTTTGAGAAGCTTCTGCTCATCTTTAATTTCAAAGTCCTTGGTCTTTCCTTCTGCCATAAGCTTAAAGTCTTCGACAATCCGGCGGCCATGGTCACCATGGGATGCGGAACCAGCAGCAATCATGCGCACGAAGTTACGGGCAGCAATGGTTTCCGCCGTGGCTCCACAGACACCTACTCGTTTGGCATGCTCCTCCTGGGTTTCCTCTTTGCCCTTGGCCAAAGGGATACGGCATGGTCCCATAGCGCATGTTTTGCAGCAACTACCGTCAGCGCCGATAGGGCATGGCTTCATTGCCTCCGCCCTTGTGAACACATTACTAATGCCCTCTTCCTTCGCTTTTTCAATCATCTCCAGACTAGCCTTATCAATACTTTGTGTTATTTTCTCTACCATCTTGTATCACCCCTTTACTTGCAATTATGTTAATTCGCCGCGTATTTTATCAAAATAGTTTAAATACCCTTACGTCTCTAACCATTTTTTTCGGTAAGTTCAGCTATCATCTCCCGAATCAATTTAATTGCCTCGGGATGCCTCATAATTATTATGTCAGCCCCAGCTAAAAGCAAAACCATAGCTGACATAGCTTCCATCAAGATACCCCTTTTCTTGATATCCCCAAGCCGCGGGTTT
>CAYFEZ010000181.1:0-3179 GCA_964342215.1 uncultured Dehalococcoidales bacterium
TTTGGGAATGTTACCAAGCCGATATCTTAACCGATAAAGATACTGGTATTCCCCTGTCGAAATTCGGTAGTTTCGAATTCATAGAAACCTTAGTGCGAAAAATTTCTTTTCGCGATGGCTTCGGGGATATCCTAGCTCACGGGACCGTTGCTGCTGCTGACTTAATAGGAACTAAAGCAAAAGAGCAAGTCAAGGACATTGTCTCCAAAGCCGGAGCACTTGACCTGTACGGGCCCAGACTATACAACACGGCCGCGCTGCTATACGCCACAGAACCCAGAATGCCGATTCAGCAACTCCACCAAATATCGTTTCCTGCTGGCAAATGGTTGAACTGGGCCAACAAACTTGAGAATTCTTATGTTTCCCCTAGTGTAATTCGCTCTATTGCTAAGAGGTTCTGGGGAAGCGAGATTGCCGCCGATTTCTCTACCTACGAAGGGAAAGGACTGGCGGCCAAAATGATTCAGGATCGTGAGTACGCCAAGGAGTGCCTGATTGTCTGCGACTGGTTATGGCCAATATTAGATGTTGAACATTCCGACGATCATGCCGGTGACCCTGCTTTCGAAAGTAAGGTACTGGCTGCGGTTACCGGAAACGAGATGGATGAAGAAGGGCTCTGCCATATAGGCGAAAGAGTATTTAACCTACAGAGGGCCATTCTGGCCAGGGAGGGTCACCGGAATAGAGCGAGTGATAGCCTTCCCAATAGCTTTTTCACCGTCCCCTTGCACCGACTTAGAGGATTGAACCCCGAAGGCTTAGTACCAGGGAAAGAGGGACAGGTGTTAAGTAGAAAAGGAGCCGTTGTTGACCGTGAGGGATTTGAAAAAATGAAAGACGAATACTATCAATCAAGGCAATGGGATGTGGCTACCGGCCTTCAAACCAAAGCAAAGCTCGCCGAACTGGAATTAGAGGATATTACTCCGGAACTGGAACAGAGAGGACTAGTACTATAGCCAATAGAAACTAAAAACCCACCTTGACAAGGTGGCCCAATATCTTTACAATGACCCCGTTATTAGCCACCGACCTGACAGGCGGTGAGTTCTTGAGAATAAGTAGTATTAACAACAATAAGTCGCTTGGATCGGATGCGACCGAGACGGCAAAAAGCCAAAATCGTGTTTTGAGTGCCTTCTCTGGCGGTGTCGGAGGGGGTATTTTTATTTAAACCGGGTAAAGAAAATGATCAAGTTAGGATTCATCGGGGTGGGAACGGTCGGTACTGCCTTAGCTACCAGACTAAGTAGCAAGGGTTATAAGGTCGTGGCGGTATCCAGCCGAAGTCAAAACTCAGCCAGAAATCTGGCTCAAGTAATCAATGGCTGCCGTGCCTTCGATAACAATCAGAGTGTGGCTGACACCGCTGAGCTTGTCTTCATTACTACCCCTGACGATGCTATCGCCTCGGTAACATCGCAAATACGGTGGCATACCGAACAGAGTGTAGTTCACTGCAGCGGTGCCGATTCAACCGCTACTCTGGAACCGGCCAAGAAATTGGATGCCCGGGTCGGTGCCTTCCACCCCCTACAAACCTTCGCCAGTACCAAACAGGCTATAGAAAATATGCCCGGATCAACATTTGCCCTAGAGGCGGAAGAACCGCTACTAAATATGCTTAAAGATATGGCTACTGCCCTTGATGGTCACTGGGTAGAGCTGAAGGCAATGGATAAGGTAGCCTATCATGCCGCCGCCGTCATCGCTTGTAACTATATGGTGACTCTGGTCAAACTAGCCACTGACCTCTGGCAATCCTTCGATGTACCACCCCATCAAGCGGCTCAAGCACTACTACCATTACTCAGAGGGACAATTCATAATATTGATACCGTTGGTATACCCCAATGCCTTACCGGACCAATCGCCCGTGGTGATACCGGGACTATTAAAAAACATCTCCGTGCTCTACAAAAAATAGCGCCGACTATGGTTACCGCTTATCGAGAACTTGGCCTCCAGACTATCCCTATTGCTGTAGACAAGGGGAAAATCAACGAACATCAGGCAGAAGAACTACAAACTATATTAGAACAACCCGACTAAATACAAAGCATTTGGGGGAGGGTAATTCAATGAGAATAATGCTTAAAAGCAAAATCCACCAGGCCTGCGTCACTGAGGTCAACATTAACTATGAAGGCAGCATTACCATTGATAAAAAACTCATGGAAGCGGCTGATATCCTCCCCTATGAGCAAGTACAGGTGCTAAATATTAATAATGGTGCTCGGTTTACCACCTATGCAATTGGTGGAGAAAGTGGTGAAATCTGCCTAAATGGTGCCGCGGCTAGACTATCCGTTGCCGGCGATATTATTATCATCCTCTCCTATTGCCACATTGACGATACGGAAACCACCGACTTCAGACCTAAACTGGTATACGTTAATGCCCAAAATACTAACACTGAAACTAAACGAGCTATCGAAGCTATACCTTTTTGAACAACAGCAATAAGGCGTTTACCAATTTACTAGACAATCTTACGCTTAATTATTAGACGTAAAACTCTGCGGATCTTTTTTATCAATCAGTTAAGCGTGCCATACCCTTTTTACTGACTAATATCCAATAAGTATGCAGTATGAAGCGGTATGGGATAACTCTTGAATAAAGTCTTTGAAGTCTCTGACTTATTCTCATTAAGCTGACTGTCAATGTTTCCGTCATCATCTGTCCATATAGGGTGATTTACTAGTCTACGCACGACTGTTTTTATAAGGCTTTTATGAGAATCATCCACGGGTCTGCAAAGAAGTTTAGCTTTATCGTCCGGTTCCAGCAAACCTAATCTTTGTTCTATCGCCTTGCGAAACGGATCGACCCAATATCTAACAGATCCGGATTTAAAGAATCGAACAGCTTTCCGATGATCTGTTGAAGTTTCTTGATCGCCACCAACAAATGACCACTTGCCTCCTTCTAACAGTTCATCGGCAAGAATGTTAAGAATAAACCCTACATTATCTGCCTCATGCGTTCTATAATCACCTTCACTTCCCAAACGAACCGTTTGCAATTCCTGGCATACCAAAGATCTCAGTATGTAATTATGAAATAGATTCATAGATAGTGGATGCGAACCAGGCCTAGTTCCTACGGCAGGGATTTAAGAGAGAGGCGAAGCCTCTCTCTTACTTATACTCGCTATTCTACTTATTGAA
>CAYFEZ010000182.1:0-3173 GCA_964342215.1 uncultured Dehalococcoidales bacterium
TGTTCATAACGGAATATTCCCGTGTTTCTTGGGATATCTAGGCTTCGGGCGCTTAGTTTGGAGAAACTGGAGTGCCTTTATCAAACGGGATCTCGTTTCCCGTGGTTCAATAATATCTTCCATAAAAGGGTTGACTGATGCTTCATAGAAAGGGTTGGCATATTTTTCCCGGTATTCATTTATTAACTGCGTCCGGAATAGGGCGGGATCCTTGGCTTTCTTTATCTCTTCGACATAGAAAAGGTCTACCGATTGCTCGGCTCCCAGTACACCTACCTCAGCCGTGGGCCAATAAAAAACAAAATCGGTGCCAAATCCGGGATTAGTCCCCATACCCAGATTGCCGCCGCCATAAGCTTTACGTAAGATTATCGCTATCCGGGGAACAGTCGCTTCACAGAGTGCGTAAAGCACCTTGGCTCCGTGTCTGATTATTCCGGCTTGTTCTTGCTGGGAGCCTGGCATGTAGGCGGGAGTATCTATCAGTAGGATTATGGGAATGTTAAAAGCATCGCAGAATCTCAGGAATCTGGCTTCTTTATCCGAACTATTAACGGTCAGACTACCGGCACGTACCATTGGTTGATTAGCGACGATTCCTACCGAATGCCCGTTCAGGCGAGCAAAACCGACAATCATCTCCTGTGCAAATTCTGCTTTTACCTCTAGGAAATCACCGTTGTCCACCAGACAGGCGATTATTTTGTGCATGTCGTAAGACTTACGGGGGTCAGCAGGTATAATTTCGGTAATTCGGTCATCAATTGTCGCCGTATCATTACCTATGTCCAGAACGGGAGGAGTATCATTGTAGTTTGATGGCAAAAAGGAAAGTAATTTTCTGATATATTGAAAACATTCCTCCTCGCTTTTGACTCTAAAGTCGGCGACACCGGAAATTTGGGCGTGAATTTTGGCCCCACCTAGTTCGTCCATAGTGATATCTTCTGCCATCACTGATTTGACAATTCGTGGTCCGGTAATGAACATGTGGCTAAGGTCATTAACCATGAAGATAAAGTCGGTCAATGCTGGTGAATAAACCGAAATACCAGCACAGGAACCTAAAATGGCCGATATTTGCGGAATGACTCCCGAAGCGTGGGTATTGGGGACAAAGACCGAGCCACCATGTTTCTCACTGAAGATTCCCATGGCAGTACCTTCGTCCACCCGCGACGTTCTGGCACCGGGAGAATCATGTAACCCAATAAAGGGAACTCCCATCTCCAGTGCTCTCTCAATAGTCCGATACATTTTATACCCATGGGTCTGGCCGATAGAGCCACCCAAAACGGTAGGGTCCTGTGCGTAGACACAGACTGTTCTGCCCTCTATGGTTCCGTGTCCAGCCACTAACCCTTCCCCGGGAAGGTTATCTTCGTGCCCGACTAACATATTTAGCTCTACAAAACTTCCCGGGTCCAGGAGGTGCTCTATCCGTTCATAAACGCTGAGCTTCCCTTTGGCACGTTGTTTGGCTAGTTTTTCTTTCCCACCCCGTAGACTCACTTTCTGCCTGATTTCCCGCAGTCTATTTATTCGTTCTTCTGTTTCTTTTTCCATTAGCCCCTCCCTACGGATGATATTTTGAGCCATCTTTTTAGCAGATTGTTGATTTTATTCTACCACAATTGTTGGTAGTCAGCAGTATTATTTTCTCTCTACCACTACTGCCATCCCTTGGCCACCACCGATACACAGTGTCGCCAGACCAAATTGGAGGTCCTGGCGGCTCATTTCGTGGATAAGAGTAACGATAATTCTGGCTCCGGTGCATCCGATAGGATGTCCCAGTGAAATTCCACCACCATGAGGGTTTGTCTTGGTTAAATCAAAACCTAATTCTCTAATCACCCCGATTGATTGTGAGGCAAAGGCTTCGTTTAATTCAATCAGGTCTATATCCTTCAGACTAAGTTTGGCTAACTTGAGTGCTTTCTTTGTAGCCGGAACAACACCAAGGCCCATGAATGCCGGGTCAATGCCACCAGAAGCATAAGACCTGATGGTTGCCATTGGCTTTAGGTCAAGATTTTTAGCCTTCTCTGCCGACATTATTACTAGAGCAGCGGCCGCATCGGTAATTCCTGAAGAATTACCCGCAGTTACCCCCCCGTCTCCTTTGAATACCGGCGGTAATTTGGCTAAAGCCTCTATTGATGTTTCCCGGGGGTGTTCATCGGTATCGAATAGTTGAGTCTCTCTTCTCACCCGAATTTCAACCGAAACGATTTCTTCTTTGAATGTGCCATTCGTTTTTGCTGCCAATGCTCTCTGGTTGCTTATCAAGGCAAATTCGTCTTGCTCTTGTCTGGTTATGCCATACTTATCGGCTATATTTTCGGAGGTTATTCCCATGTGATAGTCGTTAAATATTTCCCATAACCCGTCATAGACCATACCGTCAACCATCTCAACATTGAACATTCTGGCCCCCCATCTGGCTTTAGGCACATAGTAGGGGGTTGAGCTCATGTTTTCTATACCACCGGCAATAATGACATCAGCGTCACCAGCTTTTATTGCTTGAGCTGCTAAGGCAACAGACTTCATGCCAGAAGCGCAAATCTTGTTTACGGTGTAAGCATTTACCTCTTTGGGGATACCGGCGTAGATTGCTGCTTGGCGAGCGGTATTTTGGCCTTGACCGGCCTGTAGGACATTGCCCATTATAACTTCGTCTATCCCCACTTTTTCTAGGGAGCTATCCCACTCAGAATATTTCTTCTCCAGCTCAATCAAACCGGTATCCTTAAATATTTCCGGGGCGTACTCCAACATCTCAGGGGTCCTCATCGGTCGTAATCCGGCTTTTTTTAAGGTTTCCCTGATGACAATGCTACCTAATTTTACTGCCGGTATATCTTGCAGTGCTCCACCATAATTACCGATAGCTGTCCTTACTCCACTAACGATTACTGCTTCTGCCATAGCATTCCTCCCTTATTAATCATGCTGAGAAACTTTAGTTTTTCAGCAATTATCGCAAAGTTACTTCTGTTCTATCTCCTTACCATTTGGATAGGGAGTCTCTCCAGAAATCGTATATGCCTTTCCCCCCGGGCCCACCGGTATAACCTGCTCGGACCATCATTAATGTCAGGGGATGCAAACGGCCTTTTTCCTCTCCCATTTCCCTTATTCTGTCTTGTTCTGAAGCAGCGTGAATG
>CAYFEZ010000183.1:0-3163 GCA_964342215.1 uncultured Dehalococcoidales bacterium
ATCGCGGGTAGTGGTGATGACACTCTAATTGGTAACACTGCAGCCAATACCCTGGCTGGTGGCGCGGGTAGTGATACTTTAACGGGTGGATCTGGTAATGATGTGTTTGTATTTAACAGTCTTAGTGGCTCTGATACAGTTACTGATTGGAATACAGCCAATGACACTTTGCAGTTTTCAGCTGCAACGTTTAGTGCGAGTGGTGTAAATAATATTGTTGCAGGAAGTGCAATTGAAGCGGCTGATTTTATATCAGGCTCCGACATTACTAATGCTAGTAGTACTGGACAAACATTCTTGTTTGATATTGATAGTGCAGTGCTTTACTATGATGCTGATGGTGTTTCAGGCGGTGCGATACAAGTAGCAGATCTCGGTACTAATGTTACTATTGATCAGAATGATATTGTAATGATTGCATAAATGCTAAGTTAAAAAAATACAATGAATCAGTTAATGTGCGCTTTTCGTATTGTTTGCGAAAGGCGTTTTTTTATTTCAGCCTTCACTTTTGTTGTCGCTTTATTTAGTGCTGTATCTTTACATGCTGAAGAGATAGCATTAAGTAGCCCAGTTAATTGTGCTGATGCTCAATGCTTTATTCAGCGTATGCCAGATCAGTTGTCTGGATCTGAGTATCAAGATTATCAATGCAGTTCTTTTTCTAGTAATGGGTATAAAAGTACTGATATTAGAGTTAAACGTGCTACTGAATTGGTAAAAAAAATCCCAGTTATGGCGTCATTAGATGGTGTGGTAGATGCTGTGCGTGATGGCATGCCAGATGGAATATTTACTGGAGATAAAGCGGCCTTTATAAAAGGCAAAGAGTGTGGTAATGGGGTTTACCTTAGTCATGATAATGGTGTTGAAACCCAGTATTGTCATCTGCGCAAGGGCAGTGTTAAAGTTAAAAAGGGTGATCAAATAAAGGCAGGTCAGAAATTAGCAGAGGTGGGTTTATCTGGACGAACTAACTTCCCACATTTAGAGTTTAGGATAATTAAAAATAATAAAGCAATTGACCCGTTTAATGGAAAAGTTGTTGAAACAGGCTGTAGTATTGGTAAGGATAGTTCTCTTTGGAAGAGTGATGCTTTAAAGAATATTGACCTAGCAACGACACATTTAGTGAGTGCTGGATTTTCTAGTAAAATACCAACTTTGCCGGCAGTGGTGCTAGGACTGCTTGATCAAGAAAAAATAACCACTAATTTGTCAGCATTTGTATTTTGGGTGGAGATTGCCGGTATTAAAAAAGGCGATATAGAAGAGATTTCCATTGTTAACCCTGATGGATCATTGTTGTTAAAAACTGCAAAATTACATAAAAATGGACAGGCATTGTATCTGGGTTATGCGGGTAAAAAAATAGAAAACTTGTTAAAAAAAGGTAAATACGTTGGCCATTACAAGTTGATTAGACGTGAAAATGGTAAAAAACAAACCCTTATTTTTAAGAAAAAAACAATCATTATTTTAGATAAATAAAATGAACGAATTATTCAGGAGATTTTCATCACACCCTAAGATAACTGTACATCTTGTTATTTCAACTTTTGTAATTGCATTGCTAGGGTTGGCTGCCTCGTTATTTGTTATTCAAGTTTTAAACCGTTATGTTTCTAATGGCATAAACTCTACACTTACCACGCTGGCAATTGGTACATTAATCGCAATTGGTTTTGAGTTGTTATTCCGCTCATTAAGAAGGCGTCTGATTTTAGCTCAAAATACCGAAGATAATGATAAATTATCCAAGGCTGCTTTTTCTTCATTACTGCAAACTCAGCAATCGGCATTAGATCAAGTGTCTTTTGGGCAGCGACATGAGGTGTTACGTGGTATAGATGCTATTCGTGCAATCACTATGCCGCAAAATGTGGCGGCTGTATTGGACCTACCATTTGCACTATTGTTTGTATTTGTATTGTGGCTTCTTAGTCCTGCGCTTGCATTAATTGCAATTATTGCAATGCTGGTTTCTTTATTGATGGCGATCATTGTGCAAAAATCTGGAAAGTCAGGTGTTAAGAAAGTACAAGAGGTTGCTGCTGAGCGGGCAGGAGTTTTAGGGTCGGCAGTTTCTGCTGCAGAAACTATTAGGGCTTTTAATGGCTTTGAATTTCTTTCCAATGCATGGGTAAAAAGCGATTCTATAATGGATAGATTGAGAGGAAAATTGCAATTGAGTCGTGATAATTTACAGTCAAAGATTGGCATGGTGACCAGTTTGCAAATAGTGGGAATTATTACAGTTGGTGCGATACAGACAGTAAATGGTGATTTGAGTGTCGGCGCAATGATTGGTGCAAATATTCTGGCAGGCCGTGCTTTGATGCCAATAACACGCCTATCACAAATGGGAGAGTCTTTTGCAACTGCTAAGCAGGCGGGTGATTTGTTGCGTGGTTTTATGCAATTGCCAGCTGAAAGAGTGCAAGGTTCAGGTCTTAAAAAATACTCAGGTAGAATTGATTTACAGAATTTATCATTCATTTATCCTAATTCCACAGTTCAGCTGTTTGAATCAATTAATTTAACTTTAGAATCGGGAAAAACTTTGGCTGTTATTGGGCCTAATGGATCTGGAAAGAGTACTTTGGTGCGTTTATTAGTTGGACTACTTGAGCCTTCAAAAGGGCAAATCTTGATTGATAATCTTGATCTTCGGCAAATGGCACTGCCATGGTGGCGTATGCAATGTTCTTATATTCCTCAAGAGCCAATTTTTCTTACTGGCACTATTCAAGATAATATATCTTTGGCCAACCCGGATATTACACTAGAAAGATTGAATGAAGTTATTCGTATTGCAGGTTTACGCTCTTTTTTAGATAGTAGTCAAGACGGCTTGTCAATGGTGATTCGTGAAGGGGGAAAAAATTTAGCATTAGGCATTCGTAGAAGGTTAGCCTTGGCAAGAGCATTAGCAACAGAAGGTAGATTATTGATTGCTGACGAACCAACTGAAGGGCTTGATATGGAAGGCAGAAAAGCTGTTTATGTTGCATTTCAGGAGCTACATAAAAAAGGTGTTAGCATGGTAATTATCTCCCATGATCAGGATTTTCTGAAATTTGCTGATGTAATGCTGGATCTTGGTGTTAAGCCGATACCAACTGTACGTGCCAGAATAAAGAAGAAAGAAGATAAAAAACAA
>CAYFEZ010000184.1:0-3150 GCA_964342215.1 uncultured Dehalococcoidales bacterium
TCAGGACCTATTTCTGCCCCCAGAACATCCTTAAAAAGATTCACTGCCTCGTCTAGCTTTCCGGCTTCGACACAGGCCATAATACCACCCACTTGTTTAATTTTCATTAGCCGACCTCTTTGGTTATAGTAGATTCAGTTGTTCCTACTTTACTCCGTTCCTTGCATATCTTCTCGGTATCTCACCGGGTTTATTTGGCTGAAGGCTGGTGAAAGTTATCCGTGCAGAATGTTGGGTAGCCATAAGGCAAGGTCAGGAAAAGCCGTTAGTAAAACTAGCAGAAGAAGTAGTGCTGGAATGAAATATAAGGCACTGATAGCGATTTCCATTATGTCATGCTTGGGGATGACACCTTTCAAGGCAAACAGGCTCAGGCCGAATGGTGGTGTAACCAGGGCAATCTCGGCGGTAACTACATAAACGACACCAAACCAAAGCGGCTTGAAACCAAGCTCCCTGATAACGGGCACCACAAAGGGCAGGGTTAGGATGAGCATCGATAAATCGTCAAGGAACATTCCCAGAATGAAATACAATATGTAGATAAGTGCTATTCCACCGTATTTTCCTAGGGGTAACGCTACAAAAATTTCCTTGAAGGTATCACTAATCCCGGAGGCATGGAAGACAAAGGAGAACATATTAGCCACGGCAATGAGAAAAGCAATCATAGAAGTTATCTTAACCGTAGTTAGGAGGCTATCCTTGAGTGCGGCCCAGGTAAATTTCCGATAGGCTGCGGCAACGACAATACTAATAAAAGCACCCAGCGCAGCACTCTCGGTGGGGGTCATAATACCGCCAAAAATTACCCCCAGTACCACGCCTATGATCCCTAGCCACGGTAGCAATTCCTTGATGGCAGACAGTTTTTCTTTCCAGCTAGATTTAGCTGGTTTCGGAGCCATACTAGGGTTTAGCTTCACCATTATTACTACGGTAAGTATGAGCAAGAAAGCTAGAATAACACCTGGGATGAGAGCCGCGGCGAAGAGCCGTACTATGGATACACCCTGCAACGCCCCAAAAATAATCAGTAGGATACTGGGCGGGATGAGAACGGCCAGCGTTCCTCCGACTAATATTGCCCCTAGTGCCAGTCGCTGATGATACTTTTTCCTTTCCATCTCCGGGTAGGCAACCGTGCCAAAGGTAGCGGCGGCTGCTATAGCAGAACCACTCATTGCACCGAAGAGTGCATCGGCTCCAATGACGGCGCTGGCTAAGCCTCCCGGCAGACCACCAATTAACTTTTCGGCACCATCAAAAAGACTGCGGACAACTCCGGTATTACCCAGCATTGTTCCCATAAATATAAATAGTGGTACTGCAGTAAGTACCCAATGATTTAATTCGTGAAATGCAGTACGGGCAATCTGGGCTAAAGGTTGGTCAACAATGAAGAGAAACCCAATTACCGACATCACCCCGATGGCGACGGCAATTTCCGTTCCTAAAGCCAGTAGCAAGAGAAAACCACCGAGAACTATGAGGATGGTCATTTCGATACTCATGTGGCTTTCTCTCTCCTAGACCGAATAACCTTTACTGCTTTGGTAATCTCCACAATTAGCTGAAGGCTCAGAAAACTAAAACCAATCGCTAAAGGGATTACCGGCCATAACAGGAATATCCTAAGCTGTGTTACAGAGTATATCTGTCGGGCATGGATATCTTGCAGAAATGAATAACTTTCCTTGGCGGTAAGGATAACAAAGGCTAGGGCCAGGATTAGTGTAGCCAGTCTTAACCATTGTGAGAACCCTACTGGGAGCCGGCTAACTAGCGCCTCAACCCGAATATGCCCTTTTTCCTTCCAGGTATAGGCTAACCCGAGGAATGCCATTCCTACCAGTAAGTAGCCTGATATTTCATTAGCCCAACCGGGTGCCCGGCCTATCACATATCGCATGAATACTTCATACATAACGAGTGTCATCAGGAGAAGTACCAGGGCCCCGGAGGCATAGCCACCTATGCTAGATATGTTCTCAATAGCACGAAATATCTTTCTCACTCAATCTTCCTCTGATGGGTACCGGTAGCTCTCGTTAAGAGTCACCCCTTAACGAGAGCTACCGGTGTAGATACTCGCTGCCTAACTTCAATGTAGAAGCTTGTAGAATTTTAACAGACTTCTATGTTATTTAGACAATTCAGCGGCTATGGCGGCACCGCCTCCCGTACCATATTCACTTAGGATACCCAGAACCGCTTTACCATCGGGACCGGCAATCTTAAGCCACTCTTCATAGACCGGTCTTAGTAAAGAGCCCATTTTCTCAGCTTCGCCCGCGGCCGGGTATACCAAATCAACTGAGCTTTCTACCCATGGAATGAGATAGCCAGTACCCAGTTCTTCCGCAAAGACCACCGAAGATAGTAATTCCTTTATGGCGGACTTGAGAGATTCCTGTAAGTCATTGGGCAGTCCGTCCCATACTTCGGCGTTGATAAGAATAACTTCGCACATATTAGGGGTAATCTCCCACCAATCAAGGTTGTCCGCTAGGTCAAGTAGCCCAATAGCGGCGCCGTAAGGTATATCAGTGAGGATACCGTCTACCGTACCCCGTGCCAGTAGTTCTTGTACCTCTACTTCAGTCGCGATTACCGGATTCATCGACAGAGCATCGGCGGTAGCTGCCTGGATAAGACCACTGCTCCTGACCTTTAATCCAGCCAAACTTGCAACAGTATCGGCTGGTTTGTTAGCCCATAGTACTTGAGGTCCGCCAAACCCCTGAACATAGGCAACAACACCTTGAGTTCGGTAAGTCTTCTGCAATATTGCGTCTAACCGGGGGTCGTAGACTGCTGCCGCAGCTTCATATAGACCATCCGGGAATGGAGCAAACAGACCGGGAAGCGAAGTGAAATCGGGAAGAGGCAACGTTCCACTAAAATCAGGGGTGGCCGTGTTGCCCATTTCAATTCGTCCATCAGCTACTGCAAAAAAGGCATCTGCTTCGTAAAGCATCTCCTGGACATCAACTGTTATCCGTCCGTCACTATGCTTGGCCACTAATCGTTCAAAAAGACCACCGGGTCGAAAAGGGGTAGTTGTTCCAATGGCAAACATAAGTGGCCACGGTACATTCATTTTTAAGGTGATGGTTTCAGTTGATGGAGCTGGTGCTGGGGCTGGAG
>CAYFEZ010000185.1:0-3125 GCA_964342215.1 uncultured Dehalococcoidales bacterium
CATTTCAAGCGGAGAGGTGGAGCGGCAATTCCAGCAGGCGCTGATTCCCATTGCTATGGAGGTTGATTAACGGGTAAATCCATACTCCAGTCGTCTGGAAACAGCTTTTCCCCTGTTTCGTCTTCTTTGAATTAAACCAGTATTTCGTCAAGTAAATTTAGAAGGAGTTTGATTATGCGGCCTAGGTATATCACAAAATCACGATTCAAATTGGCTTTACAGTGTCCTACAAAGATTTATTATGACGGGAAATCTGAATATGCTAATCAGAAGCTACAGGATACATTCCTGCTCGCGCTGGCCGATGGTGGATTTCAGGTAGGGGAGCTTGCTAGGTGTTATTTCCCGGGTGGTCATGACATTAAGTCACTCGATTATGATGAAGCCCTATCAAAAACAAATGAGTTATTGAAACATGATCGTGTTGTCATCTACGAAGCAGCAGTTCGTTCCGGCGATTTGTTTATTCGAGTCGACATACTGGAAAAAAATGGTAACTCTCTAGAATTAGTCGAAGTAAAATCGAAATCATTCGACGAGGATATAGAAAAAGACTTCTTTAACAAAAACGGAACTATTTCTTCATCTTGGCGTGAGTACCTTAATGATGCTGCATTTCAGAAGTTCGTTACCAAATGTGCTTTTCCGGAATATTCCTTGTCAGCGAACCTGATGTTGGTTGATAAAACTGCACTATGTCCGACCGATGGACTGAATCAGAAATTCAGAATCGCTAAAGATGAAAACGGTAGAACATCAGTCTCTGTATCACCAGATTTATCTCAAGAAGATCTTTCAGTCAAACTACTCAAGAAAATCAATGTAGACGCCTACTGCGAGATTCTTTACAGGGAAAAATACGGAAACGGATTTGAAGAACGTAGTTACACAGAATTCCTGGATTATTTAGTTGAACACTATATCGCCGACCGCAAGATACTTTCTCCCCCTTCTACTGCCTGTGATAAATCTAAAACGGGTTGTGAATTCAGGGCCACTGCCGAGGAGGAAAAAAACGGATTGAAGAGCGGCTTTTATGAATGCTGGAAAGAAACGCTGCACTGGACGGATACAGATTTTCTAGAGCAGACTATCTTTGATATCTGGAATTACCATGGAAAAGAGAAATGTCTCAGCGAAGGACGCATAAAGTTGTCAGAAATTGTTAAAGATGATATCGCACCCAAGAGTGACAATAAGCCGGGATACTCTTCCAGTGAGAGACGGTGGCTTCAGATAGAGGATGCTCAGTCTAACAATCCAACCTGCCGGATAGATGAGGAAAATCTGAAAAAGGAGATGGGCAAATGGATATTTCCGCTCCATTTCATTGATTTTGAAACATCGATGCCCGCGATACCTTTTAACAAAGGGAGGTATCCCTATGATGGAATCGCTTTTCAGTTTTCTCATCACATAGTTCAAGACAACGGCAGAATTGAACATCATGGGCAATATATCAACATCACCCGGGGATTATTCCCCAACTACGACTTTATCCGGAAGCTTAAAGAAGAACTGGAACATGATCAAGGGAGTATATTCAGGTATGCAAACCATGAGAACACTTATCTGAACTATATTTATAGACAATTGCAGGCAGAAAAAAATGACGTTCCTGATAGTGAAAAACTCTGCGATTTTATCCGCACTATCACAAGTGCAACAAAAAACAGCCCTGAAAAATGGGAAGGCCCGCGCAGCATGATAGATATGCTTGAACTAGTCAAGCGCTATTACTACCATCCAGACACTCACGGCTCAAACTCTCTCAAGCACGTGCTGCCGGCAATGTTGAACAGTTCAGAATTTCTGCAGAAGAAGTATTCCAAACCGATATACGGAGCAGACGGCGGTATTAAAAGCTTGAATTACAAAGACTGGCAGTGGATAGTATTTAAAGATGACAGAGTAATCGACCCGTACAAACTGCTTCCGAAGTTGTTCCAAGATATTTCAGATAAGGATTTCGAATTGCTCAGTCAGGATGATGAACTAAGAGATGGCGGAGCTGCATTAACAGCTTATGCTCGTATGCAGTTCGAAGAGATGTCAGATTACGAGCGCCTGGAAATTGAAAAAGGTCTATTGAAATATTGTGAATTGGACACGTTGGCAATGGTCATGCTATATGAAGGTTGGAAAGATTTGATAGCCTGAGAATAGTACCAGCAGACGAAAAACAACCTTCGTAGTGTCTGCAATTCTAAGCTAAATTGTCAACCAGTTATTTTACGTTAAAACCAGAACTCTTGTATTAATTTCCAAAAACATTAATACATCCATTAAATCTATATACCGATAAATTAAATCAGCTTAAATCACTTGGAGTTATCTCCACAGAATCTGTGGGTTAATTCTTGCTTCGTACCAACAGTTATCCAGGCTGCGTCATCCGCATTAACGGGATTGGAACATAGATTACATATACTTATTTCGTCAAGTTTCCTTTGAATCGACTCCGCGTTCTTTATTGCTTTGTCAGATTCATTAACAATATCGTCTACTACTTGTAGACAGGGTTCAATACGCGCACTTACAGCTTCAGGTCGTGTCGTCCCTTGGTCAATAAAATCATAGTTACGTTTAATTTTCTTGCTCAACTGTTGCCAGTCCATTATCACACGGCCTTCATATCAATACTTGAATGGTTAACATCAACCTTGGTGCTATGAAAATAAAAAACGCAATACTCACCAAGAGGACAATTACTGCAAAGAGGCATTTTCGCCTTACATATAGTTGCCGCGAAGTCTATCAATGCAAAATTGAATTCCCGATGTTTAAACCGGTCCAATAGGGTGTGTCCTTCATTATGATTTATGCCCATAGCCATGCCTTACCATAATAATAATAGTATTATAGCACGCCTTGATGGTGACCTACCCCCAAATAGTGCACCACTCAAAATGTTAGGGTTCCGGATATTGGAACCGGCAAGATAGCCACTGGAGCTGGTGCCTGGTAGCCTTTGGCCGAATGCGGCCGAAACTCATTATACTCCCTCCGCCACCAACCAGCCATGACCTTCGACTCTTTCAGAGTGGTGAAAATCTCCCGATTCAGCAATTCGTCCCTCAGCTTCCCATTGAAGGACTCGATGTACCCATTCTCCCATGGGCTCC
>CAYFEZ010000186.1:0-3119 GCA_964342215.1 uncultured Dehalococcoidales bacterium
AATATTACACTTGTCAAAATGAGGTCTTCGTATTCATAGGCAATATATGCGCTTAACGCCAATGAACACAATATGTAAAGTATTCCCAATGCCCGATAAACCGCAACCAAAACTCCAAGAGTTGGGTACCTTTTGCTTGATATTCTCTTGGCATCGAGAATGTTGCTGTCGTACATATCACACGTTTCTTCGTGTTTTTCAGTCTCTTCACGAGAAAAAAATTCCTTCCCACAACCTCTGCAAATGTCTTCGTCTTCTGTCATATTTCAATCTCCTTTATCTTCAGTATCATCCACCAGCTCAACCTCTGTAGTTTTCTGCTGGTATCCAGCCTGAAAACTCTGAATACTATTGTTGATGGTCCCCAGTAACGATGGTACCATTTTCTCCTGATGCTTCATACTCTTTCTAATGTCAGTCAGCTGGTCAATCAGCACAATGAGGGCAGACAATAGCACAGCAAATAACATTCCCTGAAGGGCAATAATTAGGCCAATAACATCTTGTAATACGAAACCGGCAATGATACCGCCAAAAAATGAAAGTATCGCGAACAGCCCCAATGCACCGGTAACAAACGGCTTGAATGTTGAACTCGCCATCCTAAACCTCAATCTCCTTTCTTCTTCATCGGCTCACCGCAGCAGGGTGACTTGGTCCACTTGTCGAGATAGCTGTAGCCACAGGCGGCACACACAAACTCTTTTGCCAAACCTTCCTGTTGGGAGACGCGTTTCCTTTCAGCAGGTCGCCTCACTTCCTGTATTGCCATATAAATTCCTGCAAAGCAACATATTAATCCAAAAGTTTCCATCCAGCTGACAATCTTTGTAGTGGAGGCCATACGTTCCAAACAATCCTCCCCCACATCACACGATGACCCCAATGTCATTACTAGTTGAGACAAAAGTAAAAGCCCTATTCCTACAGCCAAAACACTGAAGGGGGAACTGGACTCCATAGCCATCCTAAACCTCAATCTCCCCTGACAGGCCGCAGCTATCGCAGGTCACCTTCTGCATCTTCCCAAGCTTCGGAACCTTCATCTGGGCGTTGCAGCCGGGGCACTCGATAGCAGCCATCTGCTGGGTTGGCGTGAACTGCTTGGCCGGGTGCTGTTCCTCTTTTGCCGCCTCGTCCTCTCTCTCCCTTTTGTTCGCTTCCGTTTGCATAGACCAGAAGAATACAAGGCTGAATATCCCACACCCTATGGCGACTGTTTTCCAGATATTTGAAGCCCTTTTTGCCTCTGTACAGTCCTCATAGACTAAAATCGCAATCAGAATCTCGCCACTGTCACAGATACCTTCCATAGCAGCTTCGATGTTCAAATGCTCCAAGTAGGCATAGAGTGCAAAAATCAACAGGAAAATTCCGAAAAATCCACTGGCCAGTTCAGTCAGCGTGGCTCCGATTAGGGGTATTCGCATCGCGGCTGTAGTGCCGGGTGGGGTTTAGGTGTTTCTCGGGCGGCAGCAGTCTTAAGCCGCAATACCTGTGCAGAGGTATGAGTAAAGCCGTTTGGACTATGCTTGTGCTCGTGATGGCCTCCTTCACTGGATGCCTTGATTACACCGACAAAATGGCATCCGGTGGAGGGGACAACGAAGATGAAAAATACGAAAATCTTCAACAGGAATACATACTTCAGGGTTATGAACTAACCAAAGTGGAAAACCAATACAATTCTTTGCAGGAGGAATTAGAAGAACTTCAACGGGATTACACGCTACTGGAAAGCCAATACAGTTCTTCACAGAAGGAATTAGAATTCACTCAAAATGTGAATGTAGGTCACCTTATGGAACAGGGTTACGATGATATTCGAGAGATATACGAAGATGAGTGGGGGGGCCTATGGTGGATGATTGTTGGTGATGATGAAGATGTCATTTTATTTGCTGCAAGACTAACTGAACACGATTTGGGCAGACTTTATTGGGTTGATGCAAATGACAAGTACAATTCGTTGAGGGATGACAGTATGCCTGTAGACATGAACCAGGCCGCCTTCACTAAATTGTCCCATGTCACGGATTACATCGAAATAAATTATTATGACAGTCCAGTTGTAAAAACTGAAAAAATCCTAGACTTTGTTTCTACTTGGGTACATTATGAACATGATAAAAACAATGTATTCTTATCCCCGGTTGAAACACTTACATTTCGTTCTGGGGACTGTGATGATTTTGCCATACTCGTGTCAGCCTTGTTCGAATTAGTAGGTCTCGACTCCGGAATCGTTTTTCTCACAAACGATGAGGGCGATGGTCACGCAATGAGCTTGCTACATTTGGATGATTTAGGAGGATATGGATATTACTATTACTCAGATTTAACAAATCAGGGATTTCAAGAGGGGAACTGGATTATTATTGAGCCCCAATCCTCCATTCATAACCAAGGGGATGCTGAATGGATGGAGCAATGGAGTGGGGAACATTTTGTAGAAATCGATACACATACAGGTTGAATTTATTCTGTTCCGTCCTTATCAGAATCCGACAGGGCACAATTATCGCCGCCGGCGCAGCGCGATGACGGCCACGGCGGCGACAGCGGCAGCCAGCGACGGCGCGGAGAGGAGACCACTGTCATCAATTTCTTCTTCTTTCACGATTATTGTCACACTGTCTGTGCTGGTTAGACCGTCATCATCAGTAACTCGGAAGACCGCATTGTAGATTCCCGCCTCATTCAGTACGTAAGTTGTGGTCCCTCCGGCCGTGGACTGGTAATCATACTGTCCATCACCATCAAAATCCCATTCATAGTAGTAACAGACACCGTCACCATCACTGTCCCTTTCTGCCATGACCGCTTTTGCCATCATATATGTCAAGAATCTGAGAACGCTGGTAGGATCATAAATCGCGTAGAGTACTAGTAAAATACAAAATAACTGGGGAACTAGAAGAATGCGGCGATAATAGGGGTCTTCAAGTCTCGTAATCCAGGATACGTATGTCCCAAGTAACACAATACAAAGAACAAAGGACAGTTCCCTGCGCGTGGGGTCTCTCAAGTTCCAACCACTAGGTCGAAGACTGCAATGATGGCAGCGGCGACCGCGATTGCACGAAGTGTCAGCAGCCACGCCTGCAGCTTCGCCTGCG
>CAYFEZ010000187.1:0-3077 GCA_964342215.1 uncultured Dehalococcoidales bacterium
TAGCATAGTTGCGAGTAGTTCCGATAGTTTGTTAGTATTGGTCACGTAGCCTTGGTAAAGAGTGAAGTGATTATTGAGGGCGGTTTCGCTAAAACCCTCCATTCCGATGAGATTGTTGAAGTCTTTTGCCGTGTAAGTCATTATTGTTCTCCTTTTCTAAGTTTATTTACCATACCTAACACTTGACAATCAGGTAGACAATTGTTTGACCGTCAGCTTTATTTCATATCATCCCCTTTCCTCCTCTTTTAGTAGATCACTGAAAACTTTATGATGATATTTTTCGTGGTTGCGCATGCGAATAAAAAGGTTTTTGAGGTCATGGCTTTCAGTTTCCTTGGCTGCTTGATTGTACTTAGCGGCTACCTCTGGTTCAAGGCTGATGTTGGCCTGGAGCATATCAGCCGTCTCGGTTGATTGATCGATATCGGTGTGCTCAATCCTAGGGCTGCCACCGATATTTACTAACTTTTCTGCCGACCAACCCATGTGTTGCATTTCATTTATTGCCTGGGTCTCCAGCTGTTTCTTAGCCTGTTTGTTGGTTGTCATATATGATTGGAACATATATTGAAGTATAGCCGTGTATTCATGCTCAACTGCCCAGTTAAGATTCTGGGCAATATTGTCGGTACGAGTACCCCTTAAATCTTTGGCCCCTCCTTTTAGAGCCTTATCCGAAAAATGCTTAAAATCATTATGATGTGATTCTTCGTCAGATACGATTCGCCTTAATAACCGCTTTATCTTGGGGTCATCTATTGCCTTAATATGCTCCTTATATTGATTGATAGCTCCTGTTTCTAGACGTACATTATCCCTCATCCAGTCGGCCACGACTTCGCCTTCCATAATCATTTTACCCCTCTTTAGGCTGGGAACACCCCCTAACTCAACTATTGTCTCTGCTAGCCAGTGCAGGTGGCGCATTTCCTCTCTGGAAATAGCTTCAATATCACAGGCCATTTCGCCCTCACCCGTGGCGTAGGCGTGAGTCAAGTACTGAATAATGGCCCCATGTTCAGCCTCAAGGTCTTGGTTTAGTAAAGCGATGGTTTTATCTTTGTCCATGGGCTCCCCTCGAACATTATTTATTCGATCCTGACTTCAAATATGGTATACCTCTATTTTCTCCATGGATGGAGGTTACTTTTGAACTAGCCGCCTACCCAGTTCAAACGCATCTGATAATGCGGTGGGATGTTCCTTAATCGCTCCACTCCTATCGACACCCCAGAGGAGGAGTTCATCAGTATACTTGACACTAATGGCTTGGAAGAAATATTTCACTGTCAGTATTGACCCGGTAAACAATTGCTTGCCTCGGGTAGCACCAACGGCAATAAACGCGCCCCTTCTCGCCGAATCGGGCCAGTTCTGTTTAAGAATGTATTTCCTGGCCCACGGTGCCTGACAGCGATCAATGAATGCCTTAATTTGAGCGGTTAGCCCATAGAAAAATATCGGGGAGCTAAGTATTATGCCATCATCCTTAAGAAGCTTGGGATATATATCATCCATATCGTCTCTTATGACGCAATTACCATCATTAAGGCAGCCGTAGTATTCTCTGCATGGGCTTATATTGAGCTTATCTATCATAAGCTTTTCAGTCTCCACTCCTTGACTTTGTGCCCCCCTTAAAGCTTCATCCAACAGTAGATCGCTATTGCCCATTACCCTCGGGCTGCCCATAATCCCTAAGACTTTCAATTATACCTCCGGCGAAGTCGTTTGGATAGGTAGCACTACCCTAGCGCGTCAAACCGTGTTTATTGATGCTTACCAAATTGTCTTTCTCATTTTAGGCAATCTATTCTAACCTGGCCTAACTTGTTCAGCTGCCATCCAGGGAGGCGTGTTCTTTTTTAAAAAACCAGCCTGCTGAATCTTTGAGATATTCGTAATAGTCAAGGAGAATTAGCTGGTGTTCTCTTTCTTCGGCGGCCAAAGCTTTGTAAAAGTATCTCGCAGTGTCATAATTAGAAATATTACCTTGGTTTTCATAGAAATCGTAGGACTTGCTTTCCATGTTAATTGCTGTTTGCACGGCGTTAAGTTCGGTGAGGGGCGTCTTGACATTGGAACCCATCTTATCAGTCGCCTGAGCGAATATAGTTCTCAGACTTTTACAGCCATCAGGATTACGGGTAATTGGCGGCCAATTATTTTTTTCCTGAATACCAGTATATATCTGTTCAAATATCCGTCGGTGAAGGTCTTCTTCATCTGCTAGTGTCTTCAGTAGTTTTTTCCCCATTTCACTACTACTATTTTGGCTAGTTTTCAGGTAGTAGTCCCTACCATCGATTTCCATTTGGATGGAAATCTGAACAGCTTCTAGGGTTTTATTTTGTTCCTTTGTCATGTTGATCCTCGATCCTAAAAAATATTGAGAGGCAGGACGTTAAAGGTATAGTAGATTACTTAATGGCCTCCTCTGTCTCACCGGCGGGGCCGTTCTTTTTTTGGCTGGGACGGTGACCTATTCCGGTTTAATTCCGGCGGCTTTGGGAAGCCAAACTTTACTGGTTTGTTGTCTCGGCTAAGGTTTTGTATCCCGGGCCGCTAGATGCCTTATTAATAATTAGCAATACTCAGAATAGAAAATATTACCACAAAAATGAATTCATAATATAATGATAGGACACTGGTAATAAAGAAATCATAAAATATTATTTAAAAAAGTTACAAAGTTATTACATTTTGCGGGGTTAGCAGCAGAAAATGCAACCTTTGGGTTGCTTTGCTAATCAAATGGTAGACCTAAAGTTTACCAATGTCAATTATTTCCCGCTACGTTTTGGTAATGTGTTTTGTTGTCGTTACAATGGTGTTGCTGAACACGCCCAGACCGCTTTGGAATTACTGGGAGACGGCATCCCTGAATATCGATTTATCCGCGCGGGTCAGATTCTGGGGTAGGCCTTGTTTATGCGGTAACATGGCGTTCTTAAGAATGAATGGGGAGTTTGTGCCACAAATGATATGAGGAGTTGGGGTATTGGTGGGTATCTTAATTGGACCGTTAAGGAATGGTTGGATGGGAAGGGGTTTACTTGTCTGGTAATTTTTTC
>CAYFEZ010000188.1:0-3069 GCA_964342215.1 uncultured Dehalococcoidales bacterium
CCGCGGGCAGCCGCACAGTCCGACGGCCAAAGCGGCCAACAGAGCCAGCCACATTGTTCGGTGCGAGGCGGTCAAAACTCGCCCTCCATAATCTCGCCCAGATTCGCGCTGACCTCGGCGATTTGATCCACGGTCAACTTCGGATCGATCACGCGGTGTTTTGCATCCTGTCTCTTCAGATGCATTGTCCAGATGTCCCGGCCGGCGTCGTCCGCATCCATGCGGTCGTACACCAGCAGTTTTTTTCGCATCAGCGCCAGAGCGAGCACGTAGCGGAAATTAATCCTGGAATCGCGGTCGTCGTCGCCCAGCCGCTCAAACAGATTGACGAGTAACTCGTCGTCGATGAACAGTTTTTTCTTTTCCGCCGGCTGGGGCACGCGGGTGCGCCAGACGCACAGGACGTCTTTATCTTCCCCCCTCGACGCCTGGGGCCAGCATTCGTCGCAGAAGTCCTGGCGAAGAAGTTCCTGCTCGTCTTCCGTTACCGTGGCCGTAAACTCCGTGCCTGGCTCGAGGCACTTCCGGCAGGCGGAGCACTCGCCGGTGGCTTTGCGAATGTTGTATTCCTTTGTCATCGTCAAACAATTCGTTTGTGAATTACGCGAATTTCATGGACCGATCGAGGATATCGGCGGTTTTTCACGGCAGATATTGTTTTGCGGCCTCTTCGATTTCCGCGTGGATCCTTTTCGCACGCTTCAGATCGTCCGCAGAGGATTGTTTGATGTGCCGCCCGGCGGCCTTGTCGGTCATGCTGGGGATATTGATGCGGACGTTGTAGTCGCTGAGGGTGACGGTGGCAACGGCCAGGGCCGCCGAGGCCAGCAGATCGGTGATGAGCCAAGTGTTGCACTTGGCGCCCAGCTCCCGCATGTCGTCCAGCAGGGCCAGGGCAAGTTTGGTGGCCTGTCGCGGCACGTTGATCGCCGCGGCGGTAGCCAGCTGGACGGCCTGTTCCTTTTCGGGTCCGTCAGCCTGGCGGTTGGCCTGCTGGTAGAGTTGATAGGCGGCGATGTCGTCGTCAACCAGGTCATAGAACATGCTGCAGGCCTTTTCAAGCCGACCGGACAGGTGGGCGTAATATTCTTCATGCTCGGCGAGCTTCTTTTTGCCCCTGGAAAAGTTCAACGCCATCTCGCCCAGGGCCACCGCCAGGGCTCCAACCACTCCGGCCACGCTGCCGCCGCCGGGGGTGGGGGTCTTGGCGGCTGCTGCGGCGGCAAAGTCTCGTACCGACATGCTTAGAACGTCTTGTTTTGCGGCCATCTACAAAATCTCCAATCCCCGGTGGGGGCTGCTATCGGCTTGTCGCTGTTTGGAACAGTTCCGGTTTTGGCGTGGTAACAGTAACCACGCATCCGCCGGTGAGATATTTTTTAGCCACGCGGGCGACCTCTGCCGGGGTGACGTTGCGATAGTGCGTCTCGAGTTTGGCGCAGAAATCGTAGCCGAAGCCGTAGAGTTCATCCAGCCCCGCCCTCAGCGCCTTTTGTGACATCGACTGGTTGTCCAGCATTTCCGCGGTCAGGATGCTGTTGACGGCAAGGTCAATTTCCTCCTGCGAAGGCCTGTACGCGGCGGCTTTGCGGAGAGTTTTCTTGATAATCTCGACCACCTTGGGCGCCTTGCCCGGCTGGCAGCCGGCGTAAACAAGAAAGGCCCCGGGTCGCAGGGCCGCCCAGTTGTAGGCGTGGACGACGTAGACCAGTTTTTTTCCGCGGAGTTCGGTGTGCAGCCACCCGGAAGGCAGGTGATAGCCGCTGATGATCGCATCGAGGACCGTCATGGCGAAGCGGTCTTCAAGGTTGGTTATCTTCATGCCCGGGGCGGCTACCATGATGCCCGCCTGCCTGTTGTCGGTCTTCATCACGTACAGTTCGCCTTCGGGCCCGACGCGGCGCGGCGGAGGTTCGGCACCAGGGAAGCGCACACCTTTCATGGGACAGGCAAAGACCTTCTCAATTCTCTTGCGGACCTCGCGGGGATCAAAGTGGCCGTAGATCGTCAGGACGGCCGGTTCGGTAACAAGCCCCCGGATGTTCAGTTCGTGGAACTGGCGGAGGTGGTTGGCGGTGGCCCTTTCGACCACTTCCTCTCGTCCCCCCGGCAGCATGCCGTAGGGCGAATTGGTAAAGAACTTCGACCGGTGGTACTTCTTGAGTTGGCCGAACCAGTGCTCCTGTGTCTGCTTGATGCCTGCCAGTATTTTGGGTCGCAGGATTTCCAGTTCTTGCGGGTCGAACCTCGGCCGGCGTATCACGTGGGCGAAGATTTCCAGAGCCTGATCAAAGGAGTCGTCCAGCACCGTCGCCTGCCAGTAAAAGGTGTTATTCCCGCAGTTGGCCGTAATGCTTCCGCCGGCGGCGTCGAAGAATTCGGCTATCTGCCTTGCCGACCGCCTGCCTGCCCCGCGGGTGCTCAAGGCCGTCATCAACGTACCCAGACCGTTGGTTTCCCTGGTTTCGGCCAGCAGGCCGCCCTTGACTGTATACGCCATGGAGACCAAGGCGACCGTGTCAACAGGATACAATACCACTCGCAGCCGCAGGCCCTCGGGCATCGAGAAGACCTGCGGTGAGGCGCCGGTTGCAGGCGCGGCGGCGGTAGCGTCGGGGCGTGTTGTCGCCGTCCGCGGCGGGACCATCCTCGTAACGGCCATCGCGTTGAAGGTGAAATACTTTCGGGCCGCCAGGCGAACTTGGTCGGCGGTGACCGCCTGGATGCGCTGGGTGTAGTTGCGGGAGAAATCTACCTGCCCGGTGCTCATGTAGTCGGCGGCCAGCGTGCCGGCAATGTCTTCGACGGTCTGCTGCCCGTGGACGAAGTCGGCTGTCTTCTGGCGCTTTGCGCGGGCGAGTTGATCGCCGGTGACGCCCGCGTTTATGACGGATCGCAACTCGGCCAGAATGGCCTGCTCGGCGGCGTCGGCCTTGTCGGGTTCGGCGCGGAAGGTGACGGCGAAATATCCCTTGCCCCAGTCGGGCGTCCAGGAACTGGAAGAAATCGAGGTGACGAGTTTCTTTTCGCGTTCGATCTTTTGCACCAGGCGGCTGGCCCGGCCTTTGC
>CAYFEZ010000189.1:0-3063 GCA_964342215.1 uncultured Dehalococcoidales bacterium
CCCCATCCAAAGTTAACGGTAACATCTCATTACTATAGCCAGAGCCAAGCGTGTTTTTTAGCTCAAACTGGAAACCTTGCTCATTATTGTGCAGACTCCCCTTAACATATAACCTCTTAAGCAAAAACGATGGTACCGTTATCATATTTATTCCTCCTTAAATAAAATTATTCAGCTAAAACAACCCTTAAAGTCTTTCACTCACCACCACTCTGGAGCATGGTAAAGAATGC
This sequence comes from uncultured Dehalococcoidales bacterium, assembly GCA_964342215.1. GTDB lineage: Bacteria > Chloroflexota > Dehalococcoidia > Dehalococcoidales > CAYFEZ01 > CAYFEZ01. The sequence goes on from CAYFEZ010000189.1 coordinate 234, forward strand.
CTTTTCTACCTCTACAACCTCGGCAGGGAGAAGATTAACTTTTCCCAAGGATAAGGCTAGGAGGTAAATCTTCGCCGCCTTTTCAAGAAGCTCACACACAGTGAAGGCCTCACGCACGGTTCGGCCAACACCTATTGCCCCATGATTTGGCAGTAGCACCCCATTTCTGTCCTCCAGTACAGCGATAACATTGTCCACCTGTTCTTCACTACCGGAAAGAGCATGCTTGGCCAGTTTTACCTCACCTCCAATAAAAGTAATCTGGTCATCCAGAATAGTGGGAATATCCAGACCGGCCACCGCGATAGCACTGGCATAGACCGAGTGCGTATGAATCACTGCTTTGATGTTCCTCCTAGCTTTATAGATGCCGATGTGTAACATTGTCTCCACTGATGGAGGCAAATCTCCTTCTACAGGTTCTGCTTCAAAATCAATTACCTGGATATCATCAATGGTAAGTAAGTCATAATACCGAGAGCTGGGAGTAATCGCCAATAGATCTCGACCCTCCTCAGGTGGTAGACGCCGACTTACATTACCCGATGTACCTACCACCAATCCTTTCTCCAACATTCTCTGAGCTGCCTCCATCACTAGCCTCTTTTCTTCCTGCCACTTACTCATTTTATTTCCTTACCTAGTTTATCCAACCGTCTGGCGGCAGATAGCCACCGCTGGTAGTAGCCGGCATATTCCAAGACAACCCGAGGCTCTGGTTCAATAACTTTCGTCTCCGGTTTCATAGCACTCATAGCTTCTTCTAGACTGGAGTAAATCCCCGAACCAACGGCAGCACACATAGCCGCCCCTAAACCGGAGACTTCACTTATCCCAGAAACAAAAATGGGCATATCAAGTACAGCAGATAGTATCCGGGTAAGACACTGGCTCTTGGTTAGCCCACCACCGATGGCGACCTTCCTTATTTTTAATCCCGAAATTGCCTCAAGCTGAAGGCAGTTAGCCTTAAGCGCAAAGCAGATATTTTCCAGCGATGCTCTTATCAGATGAGCCCGCTTGATATTTGCTACACCAAGAGGTACCGGTAAAAAGAACCCGCCAAATTTTAAGGTCAGATGACTCATATCCATGGCCGCCGGACCCAAAAAGGCCATTACTTCCTCAGCTCCTGGCGGCGCCTCCAGTGCCAGATTGTCCATCAGTCCATACACCCCATCCGGTGAAGACTCTTCCGAGCCAAACATCATTTCCTTAAGCCAGTGATAAGCGCTGCCTGCCTCCCCAGCATTACTTTCCAAAATCCACCGATCGGTAAAGAGATGACAGCTCGTCCAGATTCTAGTTTCTGTATCAAAGACGGGCACATCAGTCACCATTTGTGATGGTGCACTCCAGCCAAGGATAATGCCCACTTGACCCTTCTCTTTTATTCCTATACTGAGTAAACCACAGTGGGTGTCGGGAGCTCCCTGCACCACCGTGGTTCCCGTCGAAATGCCCGTCTCCGCACTACCCATAGCAGTAACTTTTCCAACCGGGCTCCCCGCCAGAACCAGCCGGGAGTAAATACCGCGAGGTAGAGCCAGAAGGTCTTGCAGCTGGTCGGACCACTGGCGCGTCCGAATGTCAACCAGTCCCAACTCGCTGGCGCCACAGGCTTCACTCACCCACTCACCACACAACCGGAAAATAATCCACTCATTAATGGTAAGAACAGTAGTAATTCTATCATAGATTCCTGGCCGATTCGCCTCAAACCATTTTAGCTTGGCCGGAACAAACAAGAAAGAGGGCAGATGGCCAGTAATGGCATAAATCTCATTTCCCGAAACACTGTCTATTGCCATACCTTCAGTCAGGGCGCGGAGGTCAACATTGGGCCCGGCGTAGAGTTCCTTTCCTGCCTTATCCAAAAATACAGCACCTTCTCTTTGGCTGGTAGTGCTGACGCCGACTATATCATTGGCTCTGATATTACCCTTCTTGAGAACCTGTCTTATACTTACACAAATTATATGCCAGAATACATTGGGGTCAAACTCCTTACCCAGAGGAGCAATATCATCAGGCGACTGGTAATCCCATTTCTGGTAATAAAGTGAGATAATACCCCCCTCAAGGTCGGTAACCAAGCAATGAACACCGCTGGAACCGGCGTCTATCACCAGAATGCAGTTAGCCGGCATTTTCTTTCCAGGCCTCGGGGTTGACCAGATTCCTCGGCCGCTTGCCGTCAATAAATCTCTCTATGTCCTCAACCATCATTTGAGAATACCGCTCTACGGTGCCGCCAGTAGCACCACCTATATGCGGGGTCAGAACTACATTATCCAACTTCAGAAAAGGGCTCTGCAGTGATACCGGATGTGTCTGATAAGTATCAAAGGCGCCACCGGCGATATGCCCCTGCTCGAGGGCGTCGAGAAGAGGCTTCTCGTCAACAACCTCCCAACCGGCGGTATTTACTAGATAAGCGGTGGGCTTCATCAAGCCGATTTCATCCCTACCGATAGAACCCGTAGTCTCAGGCGATATAGGGCAATGGATGGTAATAAAGTCAGATTTTTTCATTAACTCAGGCAAGTCCTTCTGCCTGACTCCAACTTGGGCTACTCTTTCGGCACTAACATAGGGGTCATAGACCATAACTACCATGCCGAAGGCATTAAGCCTCCTGGCTACCTCAAAGCCGATCGCCCCAAGGCCAACTATGCCGACCACCTTCCCCGTCAGCTCGATACCGCGCAGGGAGATGTAGGGACCTACCGGATCAAGCCATTTCCCCCCGGTAACCATAGAATGTGCCGTGGGAATATGGCGAGCCAGGGATATCTGAGCGATGGATATTATCTTCGCTCGAATTTTC
>CAYFEZ010000190.1:0-3063 GCA_964342215.1 uncultured Dehalococcoidales bacterium
TGTCGTTTGCCGCGTCGGGTTCTGGTGAGGGCAGTAGTGGGTACGACGACCTCTGGATGTGTACGAGCAACGGTTGTGGATGCGCTCTCTTATGGGTATAAATGCTTTGTTGTAGAAGAGTGCACCTTTGATAGATTTGAATTGTCGCATTTAGTTAGTCTTTTTGATATGAACGCAAAGTATGCTGACGTTATTTTACTTGAAGCGGCGAAGAAATATATAATTAAGGTTGGCGAAGCAAAGAAGGGAAGACTGGAAAATACTTTAGCTTAGAAAGTCGGTTGGTGTCAGTGGACACATCAAGTCGGATGGTATTTGCTGGCTGAGATTAGATTGGTTATGGAGGTGTTGAATGGTGTAGTTATGAAAATTATAAGGATTGACAGTAATATTCAACAAATTGATATTAAGGAGGGATAGGTTGATTAAGAAACGTTTATTAAAGGTGCTAGGGGTCATTGGCTTTGCCGTAGTGTTGGCGACTTTGTCCCTAACAGCGGCCTGCAGCCCGGCAGCTGGTCCGGAGAAAACTAAAATAGAAATGTTTGGTGGCAGACCGGCCGATTCTTTCACCGTGTTGGTCTTTGCTCTTGCCAGTTTTATTAGCTCAGATTCAGATTTCTTGAGTGCTACTGCGATATCGAGCGGAGGGGTAGCTGACGGACTGAAAGTCATGACCGCAGAACCGGATAGAAGGAGCTACACAACCGGTCTTACGGCAACTATATTGGATCCAATGTTCGGGGATAATGAAGGGTTTAATTCTAAGTTTCTTGCCGCGCAATCAAGGCCGCTGCAGTTGTGGGTTACCTTAGATCCCGACATAAAGACTCCTGCGGACTTTGCCGGTAAGACCATCGGTGTCCCAAGGGAAATAAAGAACTATTGGGACATATTTGAGGGTGTTCTTATTAATGCTGGAGTTAGAGATTCCGTAGAGGTCATTCATGGTGGTCTTGGTGGTAATGCCCAGGTGCTTCTGGACGGAACAGTCGATGTAACTTTTAGTTTATTTGACATCACTCAACCGGAGGTAAAAGCAAGTCAATATATGGAACAGATGGCAGTCAGGGGAGAGCTACATGTGGTTGACCTTGGTAAGGAGAATATTGATTGGGCTAGTGCCCAAATAGGTTTCCCTTCATTTGCGGCTCAGGTGCCAGCCGGCTCTCCGTTTGTGGGGGATACGCCGACTTGGGCAGTTGCCTTCACCTACTCTTATGTTGCTGATGAGGAACTGCCAAATGAAGTTGCCTACGAAATAGCTAGAATAGCATATGACCATGGGAGTAAAGGGGATTTTGCTAACTTCCATGCGGTTGGTGGGTACATGACACCAGAGCGCTTGCCCTATTCTGACTACACAGATCCACAAGATATTGAATACTGGTATCATCCTGGTGCCCTGGAATTCTATCGTGAAATCGGGGTTCCAGGACTTTAACACAGGTGGAATACTTAGTAGCGCTCCTCTGTGAAGAGGAGCGCTACTAAGAAGGTATTGCTGAAGGCTATCCATTCATATAAATTAGTTATACTTGGGTACTGCTGTAGAAAATCATTAAAGAAACTGGGGCGTCAATTTTTTCTTGGGCAGGTGGGTTAACGGTCTACAGTGGCATGATTGTGAATCGCTAGCGTCTTTCATTTCGGTTAGGTATAATATTTGAATTTAAGTGTTGCCGTATGAAAAGTCTGGGGTTAGGAAAAAGTGCCACCTGGCTGGTAATAACAGCCCTGATAATGATATCCTACCAGCTACTCTACACTCAGGTATATCTGTGGGAGCCACATATTCATCGAATCATTCATCTTGCCCTTGCTTTTGTTGTGGTATCCCTAACGATTGCAGCCAAACAGAGATATGTTTCGGTACGCATTTTCTTTTTCTTCCTAATAGTAGTCGTCTTGGGTACTGCGGCTGAACTCATTTGGGTTTACCCGGCGTCGAGAGAGCCGCTCGTACTTCCGCCGGATGGGTCCATGATTGGTGGTACTATTAGCCTGGTGCTTTGCCTGTTTTTTACATGGTGGCGATTTGGTGCAATTTTCCCAACGTTCTTTTTTGTGGTTCTTCTCTACGCCGTCTTTGGACACCATTTTCTTCCTGAGGCTATCCAAGTCCCTCAGGTGAGTTTTTTGCGTCTGGTCAGTTGGTTTAGTGGAGACATCTTTTCGGAATCCGGTGTGTACGGTAATATCCTTAGTCTTTTAGCCAATTACATATGGTTGTTCATGGTTTATGGTGCCTTCTTACAGGCGTCCGGTGGCCTAAGATTTATCCAAGGAGTGGGTACTTGGGTCAGTGGCAGACTGGCTAGTGGTGCAGGTATGCTGGCCGTGGTTACTAGCACACTTGTCGGTTCGGTAACGGGAAGTACGGCAGCCAATATTACTATTACCGGTTCGTTTACCATACCTATGATGAAAGAAAGGGGCTATAGCAAGGAACAAGCCGGGGCTATTGAGCTGGCAGCGTCAAACGGTGGACAAATTCTACCACCGATAATGGGAGCAGTCGCTTTTTTGCTGGCTAACTATATCGGTATGCCGTATTTAAAGGTTATTGGTTTTGCAGCTGTCCCAGCACTACTCTATTTCGCCTGTCTTGCGGTATATGTTCAACTCCAAGCTAAAAAAGGGAATTTTAAACGTTTAGACGTTCCAGTAAATGGCAAAGAGATATTGCTTGATTCCCCCCTCTTTATCATTCCATTTATAGTACTGGTCTTACTTTTACTTCAGGGGTTTTCCCTGATGTACGTTGGTTTCTGGAGTATAATGAGTATAATCGCTACCGGTATTATTAGCCATCTCTTCAGAACAAATAAGGAAGCAAAGATAAACTGGAAGGAAGCTAAAAATAAGCTGGTGGGTGGCATTGTGGGAGCCTCTGATGTAACCATAATTGCCGCTTTGCTAGGAGCTATAATTGCTATAATTGAGATGTCAGGACTAGGGTTGAAGCTGGGCGTCTTTTTGGTGGACGTAAGCGACGGTAACCTCTTCCTACTTCTAGTGTCGGCGGCGATAGTTTGTCTCATCTTAGGTACAGGTGTGCCC
>CAYFEZ010000191.1:0-3042 GCA_964342215.1 uncultured Dehalococcoidales bacterium
ATTTAGATGCCTGGATTACTGGTTTAAGAAACACGGAAGGCAGGACAAGGGAAGATTACCAAGAAATGGAAGATAAAGGTGGGCTCATCAAGCTAAACCCCATCCTCACCTTTACCGAAGCCGAAATATGGCGATATATCGCCACCAGAGGTATTGAACCTCATCCTTGGTATAAAAAAGGCTACCGTTCTCTGGGCTGTGCCCCTTGTTCACAGCCAGGGGGGGAACTTGAACGAGATGGACGATGGCAGGATACCAGCAAATGTGGAGGCGAGTGTGGCATACATACTCAGAGATTAAAATGCTAAATATAGCATTGGACCATAAATTAAGAGTCTATTCTGATATCACCCAACTAATTGCCAGTTCGCAAAATCCAACACCATTAGTAAGGCTAAACAGAATTAACCACAATAAAGATCTAGAAATTTATCTGAAACTGGAAAGGTACAATCCATTTGGTTCAGTTAAAGATAGAATTGTTTACGAAATGCTAAAGGCCCTTGAAATAGAAGATAAAACAGTGGTGGAACCGTCCTCAGGCAACACCGGAATTGCCTTAGCCTGTGTTGCCAATGCTCTGGGAATACCGGTGGAGATTGTTGTTCCGCAAAATATTCCCGAGGAAAAAAAGATAATGCTGAAACTTCTGGGGGCTAAAGTACAAGAGGTTGATGATAGCCTTTGTCCTTTATACCCTACCGAAGGGGCAAGGGGTCTGGTTAATGGCCTAATAAAGAGCCCTGCTACCAAAGATCATTATGTTAGTCCCAATCAATATGAGAACGAGTTGAATGTGCAAACCCATTACCGAACAACCGGACCAGAAATATGGCAGCAAACACAAGGAAAAATCGGATATTTCTTTGCTGGATTAGGCACCTGTGGCACCATATCCGGGGTTGGCCGTTTCCTTAAAGAACAGAACCCGACGGTAAAAATAATCGGCGTAGAGCCCGCCTCTCCTGATCATAAATTACCTGGGATGAAGAACATTAGTGGGTTAGCTGAAGAATTTATCCCCAAAATCCTTGATAATTCGGTAATCGATGAGACTTTAGAGGTAAATGACGAAGATGCGTATGGAACTGCTATTGAATTAGCCCAAAAAGACGGGATTCCGGTGGGCCCAACGACGGGTGCCATACTGTATGTTGCCTTGCAGCATGCTAAATCAAATAAGGGATTAGCTGTAGTTATATCACCTGATGACGCCACAAAATATACCAGCTTCTATAAAGATATTCTGGAAACGAAATCCGAATTAGCTAAAGGGGCAGGAATATGAACAAAGAGACTAGGGAGATAGAATATGATTTATCTGGTTTTGTTTGCCCTTTATCGAAGATGAAAGCAGGGGAACGGATGGATGACTTAAAGGATGGAGAAACTATAAAAATAATACTGGGTGACGCCGACTCGCTTAAGAGTGTCGCTCAAGAATTAAAAGCCAAAGGTTTGCGCCCAGATTTTGAAGTTGAGGGCGAGAGCAGATTTGTATTGACCATTACCAAATAATAGAGTTCAAAAATAATACCCACGAGCACTTACGAAAACAAGTCCAATCTAAATTCCAAAAAAGATGGCTATAAGAACTGAGACTCATAAGAGAAGCTTCCTTAAAGCAATAACGTGGCGGGTTTTGGCTTCCTTGGTTACCACCATTGTTGTTTATTTGTTTACCAAGGAAGTGGTACTATCGATTGGTATAGGTATTATTGATGCTGGTATAAAAATGTTTGTTTATTATGCCCACGAACGGTTATGGGATAGAATAAGTTTTGGCAGAAAAAAAGAAGCCAAAGAAGATTATATGATATGATTGTAAGGAGTGTTTATTAATAGAGCTAATTCGCCTGGGAGGAGAGGGAAATGAGATTTGAAACACTTGCGATCCACGCCGTAGAGAAGCCAGATACGGCTTTTGGTGGTATCTCGGCGCCTATCTACCAAACGTCAACGTTTGCCTTTGAGGATGTAGGCCAAACCAAGGGCTATGATTACTCCCGAACGGCAAACCCAACGAGAAAAGTACTTGAAGATACTATTGCCCGGCTCGAAGGAGGGAAAGCCGGGTTTGCCTTCGCCACCGGGATGGCTGCCGACACTACAGTCATTCACCTGCTTAAAGCCGGTGACCACGTAATCTCAGGTGACGATGTCTACGGAGGAACCTACAGACTATTTCATGATGTGATGAGCCGCTTTGATGTAGAGGTCACTTTCCTTAGACTGGACAATAGGAGGAATATTGAAGAGGCGATAAAACCCAATACCAAGATGGTGTGGCTAGAGACTCCATCTAACCCGTTATTGAATATTGTGGATCTTGAAATGGTCGCGGACGTGGCTAAGAAACATAATTTACTTACGGTAATAGACAATACCTTTGCTACTCCCTATTTCATGAGACCTATTGATTATGGCATTGACCTAGTAGTCCATTCTACTACCAAGTACCTTAACGGTCACTGCGACGTTATCGGTGGCGCTGTGGTAACCACCACCGATGAACTTACCGAAAGGGTTCAATTCCTGCTGAATGCTATGGGCACCTGCGCTGCCCCTTTCGATTGCTGGCTGGTGCTTAGGGGAATTGAAACTTTACCGGTGCGGATGAAACGACACCAAGAGAATGCCCTTGGTATAGCTCATTTTCTTAGAGAGCCCCCTGCCGTAAAGAAAGTGTTCTATCCCGGCCTCAATACACATCCCGGACATGAAATTGCTAAAAGCCAGATGAAAGGGTTTGGCGGAATGGTCTCCTTTGAAATTATTAGCGGTACCGAGAGAATCAACAGGTTCCTCAAAAGAACTAAGATCTTTGCACTGGCGGAATCGCTAGGGGGTGTTGCCTCACTGGTTGAGCATCCGGCCACTATGAGTCACGCCTCAATGCCAAAGGATTACCGTGAAAAAGTGGGAATTACCAATGACCTAATCAGATTATCAATTGGTTTGGAAAATGTTGATGATTTGATTGATGATTTGAGCAAGGCTCTAGTGTTTGACTAAAGGAGTAGGAGATGTCTTTTGCCAGAG
>CAYFEZ010000192.1:0-3000 GCA_964342215.1 uncultured Dehalococcoidales bacterium
TTTTGGTCATCAAAATGCTATATTATCTGCATTAAAGACTATCTCTTCAGATTTATATTTAGTGTTAGATTCTGATTTGCAGCAAGATCCAAAAAATATAAAAACAATATTAGAAAATTTTCAAACAAATGATGTCAATATTATACAAATGCAAAAAAAATATAAAAATTACGAGAGTGTAATTAAAAGAATTTTCTCTCGTTTCTTCTATTTTTTCTTTGAAACTTTTACAAAAATAGAAATAAGAAAAGGTTCTTCTGATTTTTATTTAATAACAAGAAAAGTTAGAGACCAAATTATTAAATCGAATATTTCATATCATTTCCTAAGGGGATTTATACACTGGTCAGGTTTTTCAAAGCTATACATATCTTATATTCCGAAACGACGGATTCATGGAAAATCTAAGTATGTTTTTTTTAATCAACTTGAATTTGCTTTAACTGGTGTTTATTATTATCAAAGTAAATTTTTTATTTATTTATTTATACTTTCCTTATTTTTGTTTTTTGCAGCATTAATTTATATATTTTATATTATTTATTCGTATTATTTTTTAGATGCCATTAAACAAACTGGTTGGAGCACTCTTGTTATAGCTCTTCTTTTTTTTGGATCGATGATAACTTTATTAAATTCTTTTATTATTTTTATAATTATGAAGATATTTTATTTTGTCTCAAATAAACCTAATTTTATAATTGACGATGACAAATAATAAATTTTATCCCGTAACAATCATAAAAAAAGACAATCTGTTTACTGCATCTATTATTGAACTTGACATCACTGTAAAAGGTAAAAGTTATCTTGAAGCTTTGGAAACATGTCTTTTTGAAAAAGATAAAATAATTAAAGTATTAAATGAAAAAAAAATACCTTTACCGGATATTTTTGAAAATCAAGTTTTTAAATTGTTTCAAACGAAAATTGTTAAAAAGTTATTTTTATTTACAGCAAAATCTATTGGTTCTACATTAATCTTTCTAATTACATTATTAATATTATTTGTCATGATTAGTCCCTTTGTAAAATCATATTTAAAAAGTCCTTATGCCGCTGAACATTTTAGCAAAATTTCACAAAAATTCGGAATCAACATGTGTATAGAAAAAAAATGTATTAAACCTAATGATTAAAAAATTGTTTAATTTTTTAAATAAAAATTTTTTTTTATATATACTGATATTACCATTTTTAAGTGTAGGATTAATTTCTGGACCAGCAATTCTAGGAAATTGGGAGAGTTTAAATTATTATTATATTTTTTCACAATTTAATACCCCATTAGATTTTCGTATTTCACCAAGAGCAAATATAGGCGATCCTGCTTTTTTTTTTTTAGAATTTTCTAGAATTTTATGTGATTTTTTTAATTTTGAACCCTCAATATCAAATTTCAGATATTTGTCAATTAGTTATGGAATAATAAGTTTATTTTTATTTTTTATAATTTCAAAAAGATGGTTTGGTATTAGCGCAAGTTTAATTAGTTCAATTTTACTTTCAGTAAATCCTGTTTTTCACTTTCACCAACATTCAATGACAGTATTAATTGTAAGTTTTATGTTATTCCTATTTTTTTTAGAAAGGTTACAAACATTGGATTACCATTATTCATCTAATTGGTCATGGTTTGGATTATCAGTGTCCTTGGCTTTGGTATTTATTCACTATGGACCAGGAAGAATATTCTCGATTATTTTGATAGGTTTGTGGTTATTCAATTTTATTTATGCCTCTAAAAAATATCCTAGATCAAAATACATTATAAAAAATATATTTTTAAAATTAGGATTAACCTTTTTAATTTCGTTTATTTTATTAGTTGCGCTTGATTGGAGAAATTTATTTTCAATAATTAAATTCAACGAAATAATATATCCAGCCGGCGCAGAAACAATTTTAGGCGCTTTTAAAAGTCCTACAATTTTAAATAGTTTTTTGTTAACCTTTTTTTTAAATGGTAAAGTGTTATTAGAATCTATTACAGGTTTAGGTAAAGAATATCATAGTACTTTATTCACAAATATGACTTCACCGTTTAGATACCCTCTTTTAAATCCTATTTTATTTTTATTATTAATGGCAGGTATCATAATTTCTTTTATAAAATTAAGTAAAAAAAATTACTTTTTTTCAAAACCATATGTTTATTGTATAATTCTATTTTTAGTTTGCTTATTTCCATTATTTTTTTCAGCTGTTTATATTATTAATGATCCCGTAAAACCAGGTGTGGGTTTAAGTGTTTATCGAATGTTTTATCTTCTAATTCCTTCTTATTTATTAATAGCAGCTTTTTTAAATTTTATTTTTGCAAAAATTAAGAATAAAAAAATTTATATGTTATTTATTTCAATCGTTTTTTTTTCTTTTTATGTAGTTTCCGTTAATAGTTTAAATAAAAATTATAAAAATTTTGATATTAAATTAAATAATGTTAACTATAAAATTAGTGATTTTAACTTATATGAACAATGGAAAGATGGAACATCCTATACAAATGATTGGGTCGAGCGATTTGTACACAATCTACGTCATGCCAAATATTACAATACAGCAAAAAAAGCAAAGGAAAAATTGGATTTTAACACAAATAATAAATATTATATTTTAAATATAGATACAAAACAGTTCTTTGAAGATCAAATAGTACAACATCTTCGATTTAATTGTTACTCCGTATTTTTTTCTATTTATTTAAATTCTTTTGGAATAAGTTCTGCATGGATACAAATGATTGACTTAGACAAACCAGAAAAAGTTTATAGAAAATTTACTCTGGGAAAGTTCAGTGCTCCGTTAATTTTTAAAAATGATAAAATGCAATATATTAAATCACCAGGATTTAAAGGCTATTTCCATTATTTTTCTAATAATATCCCTAACGTAATAATTGTCACTACTGCTGAAGAACTAAATTTTGCAAACAACTATTTAAAAAAAAATAATTTAAGTTTTGTTATAATTGACATATAAAAAAAAATTTAATTCTTA
>CAYFEZ010000193.1:0-2979 GCA_964342215.1 uncultured Dehalococcoidales bacterium
AATGAATCAAAATTGAGCCGACTCGATTTTTTTAAAACAGTGGCTGGAACTGGTGGCGCCGTAGCTGCTGTTGGGGCAATCTCAGCAAGTGTGCAGCCTAAAGAAGTTTATGCTGCTCTTCTCGATACAAATATTTCTGAAGATTCTGTTCTCTCAAAAATGAAAAAAACAGGCAAACTAAAAGTAGGTTTCTCCCAAACAAAACCAAATTTTTATCGTGATGCTAAGACAAACAAATTACGTGGAATTTTTTATGATGCAACAGAATTTCTCGGTAAACAATGTGAAGTTGAGATAGATTACCAAGAGGTATCTTGGGGAAATGCGACGGTTGGGCTTCGGAAGGGAGATTTTGATTTGTTCGTTTCTTCTTTAACCTACACTGTACCGCGTGCATTAGTTATTAACTATGCCGGTCCAATTCATCATAAAGGCGCAGTAGGTGTAGTTCACAAGGACAACGCGCATAGATTCAAGACACATGCTGACCTAAACAGCGAGGATGTTACATTTGTTGTAACGCTTGGGGATGCTTCTGCAAATCAAATAAAAACTAATTTTCCTAAAGCAAAAATAATGGAGGTTTCGGGGCAGCTCACTCTCGTTGTTGAAACGGTCTCGAGAAAGCAAGCAACAGCATTTATCGGAGGCGACTTTGATATAGAAGTTATTGCTGGGCAAAATCCTTGGATGCACCCGGTTTGGCCTGCATTTGATTTGCTCCCCAATACTTGGGCCTGCCGGTATGGTGATCCTGAATGGAAATATTTTCTTGATATGTTCTGTAACCGTATGCTTAGTACTGGTGATATGAAGAAGTTCTTTGCAAAATATAGAGAAGAACTGATCGATTCAAAATAAAGATTAAATTTATTAAAATTAATAAAAATTTAGATAAGGGACAAATAAATGATTTGTCCCTTTTTTTTGAAAAATCGTTCTTAATTCTATTCACAAATTTCAATGCAAAGTGTTGGTTTTGATGTTGGGGGGACCTTTACAGATATAGTAGTGCTTGATTCTGTGGGCAAGTTGAATGTCTTAAAGATTTTATCAAGTCCTAAAGATTATAGTGATGCTATCTGTACTGGACTTGAAAAAATGATAAAAAAAGGTGTCGTTACTCCTAGCAAAGTTAGAAATCTTGTGCACGCAGCTACAGTGGCAACTAATACAGTTATCACTCTTTCAGGAGCAAAAATTGGTTTGATTACGACAAAGGGATTTCGAGACGTGTTAGAAATAGGAAGACTACGCTATCCTAGGCTTTATGACATGTCGTTTGAGAAACCAAAGATCTTAGTGCCTCGTAATTTACGTAAGGAAGTAGTTGAGCGTATTGATTTTTCTGGAAATATTGTTACAGCTCTTCAATGGGAGAGTGTAAATTTAGCAGTTGAGGAATTACTTTCAGAAGAAGTTGAGTCGATAGCAATCTGCTTGATTAACTCATATGCCAATCCAGAACATGAGCAACGTATAGCTTCATATGTGATGGAGCAGGCACCAAAGATGATTTTATCTGTATCTTCAAATGTCTTACCAGAAGTAAAAGAGTATGAGCGTACAAGCACCACAGTAATAAATGCCTATATTAAACCCGTTGTTTCTAAATATCTTTCAAACCTAGAAAATCGTTTGGTCAACATGAAGTTGACGGCACCTATTTCAGTAATGCAATCAAGTGGTGGAACGGTTAGGGCTTCATTAGCAACTGAACGTCCTGTATATGCAATAGAATCAGGACCAGCTGCTGGAGCTGTAGGGGCATCAGTATTTGGTAAACAACTTAACATAGACAACATCATTGCATTTGATATGGGTGGAACTACAGCAAAAGCGTGCCTTATTGAAAATGGTACACCAAGATTGAGCAATGAATATGAGGTGGGTGGAGGACTTAACATTGGGCATCGTTTGCTTCGTGGCGGTGGTTATCTTTTGCGGGTACCTGCTATAGATCTTGCTGAGATAGGAGCGGGAGGTGGAAGTATCGCTTGGATTGACCGAGGTGGGGCTTTAAGGGTTGGGCCACAGAGCGCTGGAGCTGATCCAGGACCGGTTTGCTACCAAAGGGGAGGTGATACACCAACTGTTACAGATGCAAATGTAGTACTCGGGTATCTCAATCCCATTCATCTTGTAGGGGGAGAGCTTGAAATTGATTCACAACTAGCAAAGAAGTTACTTGCAGATAAAATAGGTAATCCTTTAGGTCTTAAAATTGAAGATGCAGCTCTTGGTATACATGAAGTTATTAATTCAACGATGATACGTGCCGTCCGGGCTGTCTCGAGTGAGATCGGGCGTGATCCAAGAGAGTTTGTGCTTTTTGCTTTTGGAGGTAGTGGTCCTGTGCATGCAGTGAATCTTGCTAAAGAAATAAATATACCACACGTTATTGTTCCTCCTGCACCAGGAGTCTTCAGTGCACTAGGACTACTAGTTTCAGATGTTAAACATCAATATGTTCAAACTTTATGGCGTGATCTCTTAAGCATGGAGTTATCTGAAATTGATAGACACTTCAAGCGTCTTGAAATTGAAGCTCTGGAGACTTTAGCGGAAGAAGGATTCGATGAATCTAAAACTGAAATTCAGCGATTTGTAGATCTTAGATATCCTGGACAGACTTCAGAAATTATGATCAGGGTACCTGATGGTCCGATTACCAATGCTACTATAAAAGCTCTTGAGGATGCTTTTCATCAAGAGCACGAAAATTCTTATGGATATCGATCTGAAGAAGGAGAAAGAGTTGAAATAGTAAATGTAAGGTTAGCCGCAAAGGGAATTTCTGATGACGATTATGTGCCTAATACACTTGCTTCAGTTGGAAATAGAATAGGAAACACAGATTTGACAAAAAAATTAAAAAGGAAGGTATATTTTGGTAAGGAACTCGGATGGATTGAGACTCCCGTGATTGTTCGTTCTAATCTGGATAAACAGGTTCTTAGAGGGCCTGTGATTGTTGAA
>CAYFEZ010000194.1:0-2978 GCA_964342215.1 uncultured Dehalococcoidales bacterium
TTTATTTATGCATCTTCTTCGTCAGTTTATGGAATTAAAAATGAATCAGATATTAGTGAAAACATGTCTCTAGATCCTTTGACAGACTATTCAAAATATAAAGCTGAATGTGAAAATATACTTAAGAAATATAAATCTGAGAGTTTTACACCAATAATAATTAGACCAGCCACAGTTTGCGGATATTCACCAAGACAACGCTTAGATCTTGTAGTGAATATTTTAACAAATTTAGCTTACCACAAAAGATCAATAAGTGTTTTTGGAGGAAAACAACTTCGACCAAACATTCATATTCAAGATATGGTAAGAGCCTACGAAACGTTGATAGAAGCGTCCGCTAGTAAAGTTTCTGGTGAGGTATTTAACGTGGGATATGAGAATCGCTCGGTTTTAGAATTAGCTAATACAGTTAGGAAAATTATTGGAGAGGATGTAAAACTACAATCAACCCCAACAGATGATAATCGTTCTTATCATATTTCGTCTAAAAAAATAAAAAAAATTTTGAATTTTCAACCCTCTAAAACAATTTCTGAAGCGATAGCTGATCTTAAAACGGCTTTTCAAAAAGGATTGCTGCCCAATTCATTAACTGATGAAAAATATTTTAATATTAAAAGAATGAATAATTTACAGCTTGAGTAAGTGAAATAATAATATGGATTATAAAAAACTAATAAACAATGCAAAAAAACTTAGACAAGATACTTTTCTTGCATTTATCGAAAAAGGAGAAGCTCATCTTGGAGGCAGTTTTTCTATGATTGAAACACTTTTGACTCTTTATGAGATTGTAATGAAAAAAAATGACAAATTTATTTTAAGCAAAGCTCATGCATCTTATCCATTATGTATTTTACTTAAAGAAAAAGGATTGAATCCAAAATTAAGCACGCATTTAGAGCTAGACAAAAAAAACGGGATACACTGTACTACCGGAAGTCTTGGGCATGGACTTCCTATTGCTACAGGAATGGCATTCGCTAGAAAAAAACAAAAAATTCCTGGTAAAATTTATGTGCTAATGAGTGATGGTGAGTGTCAAGAAGGAACTACTTGGGAGTCTTTGTTAATTGCTTCAAAGCATAAGTTAGATAATCTTGTAGTTATAATTGACTATAATAAAATTCAGGCTCTTTCCAGATTAAAGGATGCTTTGCCTCTTGAAAATCTATCAAGCAAATTTAAGGCATTCAATTGGAACTGTGCTGAAGTAAAAGATGGTCATTCATTTAAGTTATTAATTAAATCTTTTAAAAGACAAAATATAAAAGGAAAGCCATTAGTAATCATTATAAATACCATCAAAGGAAAAGGTATTGATGAGTTTGAAGATGATCCAATATGGCATGCAAAAAAACTTAAAGAAAAAGATATAGAAATAGGAAAAAAAAAATTAGGTATTAAATGAGAAGACGTTTTGGAAAAATTATTAGTGAACTAGCTAAAAAGGACGATAAGATAGTATTAATCGTTAGTGATATTGGTTATGGAGTTTTTGATGAATTTAGAAAACAACATCCTAAAAAATTTTTTAATTTAGGTATTTGCGAACAGAGTATCATAAGCGTTTCTTCAGGCATGGCTCTAGAAGGTTTAAAGCCTTGGGTTTATACAATTACACCTTTTCTTATCGAAAGACCTTTTGAGCAAATTAAGCTGGATATTGATCAACAAAATGTGAATGTAAATCTTGTGGGTTTTGCAGATTATCCAACTCTTGGTCCAAGTCATGCGGAACTTGACGGCAAAAGACTAATGAAACTTTTTAAAAATATAGAATCTTTTTTCCCTAAAAACAGCGATGAAACCGAATCTGCTATTTATCAAAGTTATAAGAATAATGGACCATCATTTATAAGTCTTAAAAGTGACGCAACAATAGGAAAAAATTGGTAAACAAATACAGAAATTATGAAAGTACGTTATAGAGATTTAAGTGTAAGCGATCCCAAAATAAAATCAGAACTGTTAGGCGCAGTTGAAAAAGTTCTTACACACGGTCAAATTCTTCTAGGTCCGGAGGTAAAAGAGTTTGAAAAATTAATAGCTAAAGAATGTGGAACTAAACATGCGGTTGGCGTTGGTTGTGGAACTGATGCATTATATTTATCTATGCGAGCATTAGGCATTGGTCCAGGCGATGAAGTAATAACAACACCACTTTCTTGGATAGCAACTGTAAATGCAATAGTAGCAATTGGAGCAAAGCCAGTATTCGTGGACATTGGAAGTGATTTAAATATTGATCCGGACTTAATACAAAATTCAATAAATAATAAAACTAAAGCGATTATACCAGTGCATTTTACAGGACGTTTATGCAAGATGAATAAAATTATGCAAGTAGCGAAAAAAAATAAACTTTTTGTAATTGAAGATGCTGCACAAGCATATGGAGCAAACATAAATGGAAAAATGGCTGGCTCCTTTGGTGATACTGGTTGTTTTAGTATGAATGCAATGAAGGTTTATTCATCATATGGCGAAGCCGGGGCAATAGCAGTTAATAATGATAAATTAAAAGATGATCTTGTCTCACTACGATACAATGGAACAATTAATAAAGAAAATTGTCACGTACCAAGTATTAATGCAAGAATTGATACAATTCATGCAGCCATGATGAATATAAACGCAAAGTATCTTTCTAAAAGAATTAAAAGAATACGAGAAATTTCTAAATACTACAACGAAAAACTAAAAGATATTGTTGATTGCCCATTAGAAGACAATAGTTTTCATACATATTATTCTTACACCATAAAGATAGATGATCGAGATTTATTTATGGACTATTTAAACCAAAATGAAATAGAAACAAAAATACAACATCCGATTTTAATGCCATTTCATACTGCATATAAAAAATTATATCATTCGATATATATACCTATTGCAGTTAAACTTGTTAAAAAAATATTATGTATACCCAATCATGACAAAATGACCGACCAACAAGTAGAGCATGTTGT
>CAYFEZ010000195.1:0-2962 GCA_964342215.1 uncultured Dehalococcoidales bacterium
TGGATGAACCAGCCACCGGTTTGAATGATGCTGAGAGAGAAAGCATGCAGAAGCTTATTCAACAGTTGGTAGAGAAGGGTACGTCCATTCTGCTAATTGAACACCAGATGAGTTTTGTTATGGGTATTTCTAATAATATTGTGGTGCTAAATTACGGCAAAAAGATAGCTGAAGGGACACCAATTGAGATTCAAAACAATGATGAGGTGATTGCCGCCTATCTGGGGACGGCTAATTTTTGATGATGCTTACTATTGAGAATATTTATATCGATTACGGTGAAATTAAGGCAGTAGAGGGGGTCTCACTACAAGTCCAGGAAGGGGAAATCGTGAGTCTCCTCGGTGCCAATGGCGCCGGTAAATCAACCATTTTACGGGTAGTCTCTGGACTACATGTCCCGAAAGAGGGAAACATCACTTTTCAAGACCGTGATATCACCAGACTTGCCCCTCAAAACATAGTTAAGTTGGGAATTAGCCATGTTCCGGAAGGGCGGCAAATCTTTTCGGGATTAACTGTTAGGGAAAACTTAGAGTTGGGCGCCTATACCTACTATTATGATAGATCCCGTAGAGACCATTTTAGGCAAGCATTGGCACAGGTATTTGAGTTGTTCCCACGGCTTATGGAGAGACAGAAGCAATTGGGTGGTACTTTAAGCGGAGGTGAACAGCAAATGCTCGCGGTGGGGCGGGCCCTTATGTCGTTGCCTAAAATCCTTCTGCTGGACGAGCCAACGATGGGGCTAGCCCCTATGCTGGTACAGGAGATACTGGATACGGTGCGATTATTTCCCGAAAGAGGGGTTTCAGCTCTTCTGGTCGAACAGAATGTTAGCGCCGCCCTTCGGATAGCTGATAGGGGCTATGTTATGAAAGATGGGAAAATAGTGCTTATGGGAACGAGTGGCGAACTATTAAGTAATGAATCGGTAAAAGAGGCTTATCTGGGTATTTAGACGACCCTTCCTGAGACCTGCTATGTGTTAGTGTTGCACAATCTGGAGAATAAAGGATACCGCTTCGTGAGGTTATGAAACCTTGCCCCAAAATGTTCTTTATTCCCATTTCTAATGATCTGTGTACAGCTCTACTAGGTAAGATGCCACCTATGATGGCCGGTATTTTACTTTGTTATTGGTTAACCTATCTAGCAAGTGGGAAAATACATGCACTGAATGAGGACTTGGGAAGGAGGAATGCATGAGTTATGAAACCATTTTGGTGGAGCGGAAAGGTGCGATAGGCATTATCAGGTTGAACCGTCCTGAAAAGCGTAACGCTCTAAATGCCCAGCTAATAGACGATGTTATCACCGCTTTACATAAAATTGATGCTGACCCTAAAGTACATGTTATTGTAATCTTGAGCACTCACCCAGGAGTGTTCTGTACGGGGAGAGATTTGGCCGAAGGTTCATCGGAACTGGCTACCGATATCATAAAACAGCGCGAAATTTCCAGTGGTCCAGCTCGACTGTTTTTTACCATCCGCGAGTCAAAAAAGGTAGTTATTGCTGGTGTAAATGGCTATGCTTTAGCTGGGGGAACCGGTCTAGCTGTCTGGTGTGACCTGACGGTTGCCGCCGAAGACGCAATCTTCGGCGTTCCGGAAGCAACCGTTGGTCTATTCCCTTCTGTAGTTGTTCCTGTTCTGGGGTACAATACTGCCAGTGTTAAAAAATGCCTGGAATTGATTTTGACCGGAGATAGAATAGATGCTCGTGAAGCAGAACGTTTGGGCCTGGTAAATAAGGTTGTGCCTTCGGACAGGCTGGAAGAAGCTACCGTAGAAATGGCCCAGAATATTGCCAGCAAGAGTCCGGTGACTACACAGATCGCTAAAAAGGTTTTCTATAACATGCTTAATATGGAGTATACCCAGGCAACAAAGTATGGGCCCGAGATAACTGCTATACTTGCCGTTAGTGAGGACGGTATGGAAGGGCAAAGTGCTTTCCTGGAAAAAAGGCAGCCACGGTGGAAGAAGCTGACCTAATTGACGACGAAATAAAGAAATAAAAGTAGTAAAGAGAATATGTGGTTGTCTTATTGTACGGAACAATGGGAGGATTAAAATGGCTAAATACGATATCTTTAAAGATTATCCGAGGATGCCTAGGAAAGTTCGATTAGGTGATGTAACCATGAGAGACGGCCTCCAGCATGAGGAAGTATGGGTCCCTACGGAAGCAAAAATATATTACCTTCAGGAAATGGCCTTGGCAGGGGTAAGAAGAATGGAGGTAACGAACCTGGGAAACCCGCGTATCATGCCACAATTTAGGGATGCTGAGGCGGTTTTTAAGGGAGTCTATGACAAGATATTCGTAGAACGTCTCGCGAAGAGAGGTAATGAGCAAGATGCTATTGAATGGACTGCAGTAACAATTAGGGAGAGTGCTGTCGACCGTGCTATTCAGTTTAAAGAGAAGGGGTACGGCCCAAACCGGGTATTAATGATGGTCTCAACGGATGAAGAACATCACTTTGCTAATAGCGGCACAACCTTGCCTTCATATTGGAAGGAGGCTGAAGCATGTGTCAGGAAATGTAAGGATGCTGGTATAAAAATGTGCGGTACTGTCAGTACCATCTGGGGTAGCCCTATTTCCGGGCCGACAAAAATGGAGGATGCCATTGAATTTACTAGGAGATGGCTTAGTATCGGTGCGGATGATATTGAGCATGCTGACCATGATGGTTCAGCGCCTCCGGACCAGGTATACAGATATTTTTCAATGGTCTTGGATGCGATTCCTAAACCTGACCTGCATCTGGCTCATTTTCATGTGACAAGAGGCTGGGGGTTAGCTAACGTTTTGGCTGCACTAGAAGCCGGAATTGAATTATTCGAGGGATGTCTAGGGGGTATTGGTGGGCAGCCTGCTAATTTCCTAGATGGCATGCCAGTCCCGGGTACAGGTGCCTACTATTACAGGGATCCCAATATCGTTGGAT
>CAYFEZ010000196.1:0-2955 GCA_964342215.1 uncultured Dehalococcoidales bacterium
ATCTCCGATACTTCTTCAAGTCTTTGATGACATATGACTCCGCCAATCTCTCCCCATAACCTGCCAGACCTTTCTGGGAACAGTCATCCCGGCGAATAGCCTCAATGATAGTTTCAGCCGCCATTTTCCCTGACGCCATTGCCAGATTACTTCCTTCCCGATGCAGGGCATTGAACAGCATGGCCGAGTCTCCGGCTATGAGATAGCCATTGCCATAAAGGCGAGGAATAGCGTCATAGCCCCCTTCAGCCAGCCAGTGAGCAATATACTCCAGGGGTTTACCGCCAGAGATAAGAGGGGCTACTAGCGGGTGCTGTTTGAACGCCTCCATTAGTTCATAAGGCTTGAGTTTGTAACTGGTAAAATTAGCTAAGTTCGCCCCTATCGCTAATGATAGGGAACGGTGATTAGTGTAAATAATGCCTACCCCATCCATCCCCCCGGTAATTTCACCCATTATTTCAATGGTGACACCGTCTCCATTAGAAACATTAAAGCGCTGTTCAATAACCTCGCTTGGTAGTTCGATTATTTCTTTGACCGCCAGATCAATCTCCTCCGGTTTAGGCTCAGTCCGGAAGCCAGTCTGAACGGCTAATGGAGAATTAACGCCATCAGCTAAAAGGGTAACTTTAGCCCTCACCTCCCCTTCTGCTCTTCCGGTAACAACCCCAACCACACTACCACTCTCGTCTTTGAGGAGATCAACAACCACTGTTGAGGGAACTATCAGGGCACCCTTTTTACGGGCTTGCTCCGCATACCAGCGGTCAAATTCGGCTCTGCGTACGGTAAAGGCATTATACTTTCGATCGGCAGAGAAAATACTATCCCGGTAACCGAGGCTATAGCCACCCTCTTTGGCTAAATACCACATCCGGGAGTCCACAATATTCCTTTCTACGGGAAAACGGCGCTCAATATAGTCAGGGAGTACTTGAGCCAGATCATAACCATAAAGGACACCGCCAGACATATTCTTCGCGCCAGGGTACTCACCTCGTTCAAAAACAATAGTTTTTATTCCGGCATCAGCTAAGATACAAGCACTAGATATACCTGCGGGGCCAGCCCCGACTATTGCCACGTCAAAGGCTTCTTTCATTACTCACTCACCTTATTCTTAGTTCTAGCTTTAATACCTTTGATTAGTTCCGGCACTATCTCCAAGTAGTTTCCAATGAGAGCGTAGTCGGAGATCTGAACCAGAGGGGCATGGCGGTCGACATTAATGGCAATTATCCTCTCTGAACCCTGCATGCCCACCAGGTGTTGCACTGCCCCCGACACGGCCACCCCGATATAGATTTTAGGAGCTACTGTCTTCCCTGTCTGCCCCACCTGTCGCATATAGGGAAGAAGTCCAGACTCTATCACTGCTCGGGAGCAGGCGATAGCCCCTCCTATAAGTTGAGCAAACTCCTCGAGCATGGGTAGTTGTTTGGTATCGCAGGCACCTTTGCCGATGACCACCAGAACGGGGGCCTTAGTAATGTCCACCCCATCTGCCTCAGCTACTTTCGGGATAAATTCGATGACTCGAGATAGCACATCCTCTGGAGATTCAAAATCGACCGGACGAATATCACTGCGACGGCTCGTGTCTTTCTTTGGTAACTTCATCACCCTTGGCCTTACCGTACTCATCTGTGGTCGGTGGTTTCGACAATGAATAGTAGCCATGATATTGCCCCCAAAAGTAGGACGGGTCATCAGTAGTAACCGCTCCTGCAGGTCTACATCTAGGCTGGTGCAGTCGGCGGTAAGCCCTGTTTCTAACTTGGTGGCAACTACTCCTGCTAAGTCCCTTCCCAAAGGGGTTGCTCCTAGGAGTAGTATTTCCGGTTTCACCCGGTCGCATAACTGGACCAGAGCTTTTCCATACACTGTTGAGAGGTAGGACTGAAGCAGCGGGTTATCCATCGTATAGACAATATCACACCCGTAGGCGACGGCTTCTTTAGCCACCGCCTCTACCCGCGTTCCCGGGAGAAACCCAATTACCTGGGTGTCCAGTTTTTCAGCGAGTTCTCTGGCTTTTCCGAGTAGTTCCCAGGATACCTCTACTCCTCTGCCATCACGAACTTCAATAAACACGGCAACGCCCCGGTACTCATCAATGGAGAGGGGTTTATTAGTAATACCGGTCGTCTTTTTCTTGCGTGGTTTCTCAAATATGACCGCCCCCTCCACTGGGCAGACATCAAAACATTTTCCACAGCCGGTACAGCCCTCTGGGTCAATTCTTACCACCCCGCCTTCCATATCGATGACGTCGACCGGACATTCCCCTATGCAGATCTGGCAAACAATACACTTATCGGGGAAAATCTCGGCTATCTCTCTACCCTTGCTGTTTTTAGGCATATTATCATTTATCCTGGCTTAATGCTTCATCTATCAATGCTTGCTCTTTGGTAAAGAGCGTGTCCAGAAAATCTTCGATGGCTCGTTTGTTATCAGTACTGTCAAAGATTGACCCTCCCCCTCGTATCGGTGGGGCGAAAATTTCCTTTACCGAGGTTGGGGAACCCTTCAGTCCCAATCGTTCGGGTAAAGAATCCGTATCACTTGCCCCCCACGCCTCGATATCCTGGCTCAAGGCACGTACTAGTTCAGGAAGAGAGGCATAACGGGGCATTGCCAGTTCCAGTTCTACGGTTAGTAATGCTGGTAAGTTGCCCTCAATTACCTCACTACCACCATCAACTTCTCGCCTGACCGTAATCTTGTTTTTCTCCATCTCCAGGCTAATAATTTCAGAGACATAGGTAAATTGGCTGTAGCCCAGTCGGTTGGCAATGCCGGGACCAGTCTGTGCCGTATCACCATCAATTGCCTGTTTGCCACATACTACAAGGTGAACGGGTTCGGCCTTAGCAATCCTGGATATCGCTTGAGAAAGAGTATAGCTGGTAGCCAGAGTATCGGCGCCAGCAAAGGCTCTATCCGATA
>CAYFEZ010000197.1:0-2942 GCA_964342215.1 uncultured Dehalococcoidales bacterium
TTGGCTGACACATGTAGCTTGCTACTAGTAGTTACTCGGGTATTCTCATACTGAACGTAAGGTTACCAAGAGAAACCAACCCCAAGTCAAATATTACTGTTACACAATATAACAGAAATCTTACTCTTCTGCATAAACATTGAAGTGAGGCGTTTAGTTACGGGGGATGTGTTACTGAGATACTCAATGAGTGTATCTAATTGACAAAAGTAGGGTGGAGAGTATAATGGCACTCATCAAGTGTTCCCGTACGAAAGCTAGAAAAACCTAGGGATAATGGGGGAGAATCAGGTGAAGAAAACGCCTAGAGAATTTGGCTATGCCGGGGAAATGCTAAAGATTGACCTATCTGGTGGGGGTATTAGTAAGTCCCCCACGATGGATTATGCTGACAAGTTTCTTGGCGGGAGGGGGATTGCCGCTAAAATTTACTGGGATGAAGTCCCCGCCGAGACCAGAGCTCTTGCTCCAGAAAACCAGTTGATATTCATCACCGGACCTTTGGCGGGATTCTCTGGACTGGCTGCTTCAAGATGGCAAATTTGTGGGAAGTCTCCGGCAACCAGTCCGGAGCTCTTTTCTTACGCTAATTTGGGGGGAAGCTGGGGTATTTCCCTTAAGTTTGCCGGTTATGATGGTGTTATTATTAAAGGTTGGTCAGATAAGCCGGTTTATCTTTTTATTCAGGATAGTAAAGTTGAAATAAAGGGTGCTTCTTTTCTCTGGGGGAAAAGTACTGTTGAAACGCAGGAAGTTTTGAAGGGGCTCCATGGTAAGGATACCAAGGTGGCGGCTATTGGTCCGGCTGGGGAAAATCTGGTCAGTATGGCAATTGTCCTTGCTGATG
The DNA here is from genome assembly GCA_964342215.1 of uncultured Dehalococcoidales bacterium. GTDB lineage: Bacteria > Chloroflexota > Dehalococcoidia > Dehalococcoidales > CAYFEZ01 > CAYFEZ01. Next base: position 848 of record CAYFEZ010000197.1, read on the forward strand.
AAGATTCCGCCGGTTCCGCTGGTTTTGGTGCGGTTATGGGTTCAAAAAAAGTAAAGGCGATTGCCGTAAAAGGAGGGGGAAAAGTAGTGGCAGCTCACCCAACAAAACTTGATGAGCTAAAGAAATATGCTCGGGAATTAAGAAGGGATGCACCCACCATATGGACAGCTGGGTATCATTCGTCATTTGTCGAAGAAAATCCAAGGTTCCGTAAAGTTGCCTGTCGGGGATGTATCAGCGGTTGTACTCGGGCAATTTATAAGGCAGAGGATGGGAAAAAGGGTAAATTCACCTGTCAGGCTCCCTTTGTTTATTTGGATAATGCCCGAAGATATTATGGAAAGGATAATGATGTTCCCTTTTATGCGGCCCGGCTTTGTGATGAATATGGGCTTGATATAACTACTATGGTGGGATTCATTATCTGGCTTTGGCGATGTTTTCGAGCGGGTATTTTGACGGAGGAAAGCACCGGTATCCCCATCTCAAAACTGGGGAGTTTTGAGTTTATCGACACTTTGGTGAGGAAAATTTCACTAAGGCAAGGGTTTGGGGATATCATGGCGCAGGGCGTCTTTCAAGCGGCGGAGGCGGTTGGAGGGAAAGATCTGTTTAGAGGGGAACTTAGCGACACCGGAATTTACTATGCCTATACCCCAAGACTATACCTCATAACCGGTATCCTTTACGCTACGGAGCCACGAGTACCTATCCAGCAACTTCACGAGGTGAGTTTCTTGGTGCATGAGTGGTTGGAATGGTATAATCGGGTTGATGGTGCTTTTCTTTCCACCGATGTGCTTCGAGCGATCGCCAAAAGGTTTTTTGGAAGTGAAATCGCCTTTGATTTTTCCACTTACGGAGGGAAAGCTCTGGCCGCGCAAATCATTCAGAATCGTGAATATGCTAAGGAATGTCTTATCCTTTGTGATTTTTCTTGGCCGATGAGGTTTGTTAGGCATTCGGCGAATCATATTGGAGATCCTACGGTGGAAAGCCAAATCCTCTCCGCCGTTACTGGTAAGGAAATAGATGAAACCGGGCTTTATCAGGTGGGGGAGAGGATATTTAACCTGCAAAGAGCAATATTGGTCAGGGAGGGACATCAAGGGAGGGAGAGTGACGCTCTCCCCGACAGTGACTACACGCTTCCTTTGAAGTATGAACGCGGTAATCCCGAGGGGCTGGTTCCCGGGGAGGGAGGGGAGGTAATCTCAAGGATGGGCGCCGTGGTTGACAGGGAGAAATTTGAGAAGGTGAAAGACGAGTATTATCAACGCCGTGGTTGGGACATAAGAAGCGGGCTTCAAACTAGGACGAAATTGGAAGAACTGGGGCTTAGTGACGTTGCCGATAAATTAGAGGCGAGAGGGTTGGTGGTGAGCTAAGATAAGTACACGAAATTTTGGGGCTGATAAAGCTTGAAGTGGTGGGGAGTTTGAGGGTCCAGAACCCTGCTGGATGATTAGCTAAATCTAGCGGCGAGAAGCATTTCCTTCATGGTCTTCAGGTTTATTACATTTTCTTTATCGTATTTAAGTAAGGTGGTAAGAGCAGCTTTGTCATGATTATTGAATTTTAGCCACCACAATCTGGCCGTTTCGTAACCATTTGTATTCCTTAATCGTCTCGGTATGCCCAACTGACGTTCCATACGGTTCGATCCGCCATATAGTTGTTTCTCCAGTAGTGAACATCAAATCATAATTCAGAGGAACAGGAAGAGCAGATTCTCAATGTAATGAACAAGTATAACTTTCCATCATAATGATTGGGAACGAATAAATAAAAACAGGGGGGATAGGATGCTCCACTCCCCAAACAAACAGACCCGCCGGGTACTGGCGGGTCTGTTCTTTCTGACTAATACCAACTCTGAAGCAGGCCAAACCCTCGACCATTAGTACGATTAAGCTAAAGATATTACTACCATTACACTCATCGCCTATCAAACAAGTAGTCTACTTGCGGTCTTACCCCCGGTAATAAATCACCGGGACAGGAGATCTTATCTTGGGGTGGGCTTCGCACTTAGATGCTTTCAGCGCTTATCCACACCAGACTTAGCTACCCAGCGATGCCCCTGGCGGAACAA
>CAYFEZ010000198.1:0-2940 GCA_964342215.1 uncultured Dehalococcoidales bacterium
CTCGGGCACCCGTCTCATCTTATCCCCACATTTGGAGCAGTCAAAGGTTAGCTCATCAACAAAGGGACGGTGCAAATCCAACGGTTCTTTTAACCCGGCGAACCCGGGTTTATTTTTCAATTCCTCTACACCATCAGGACATTCGTAATTACTACATGATTCGCAATGCCATATATTAAGGGGTGTCCCCCAGTAGCGCTCCCGGGAAAATGCCCAGTCAACGTTATTCTCCAGCCAATCGCCAAAGCGGCCATACTTGATGTGCTCAGGATACCAGTTTATCTCGGTATTCCCGGAAATAAGGCTTTCTTTTACCGCTGTTGTCCTGATATACCATGTCTGCTTGGCATAGTAGAGTAGCGGCGCCTCACAGCGCCAGCAGAAGGGATAAGTGTGGCGAATCTTCTCGCTACGGTAGAGAAGATTCCTTGACTTCAGGTCATCTAGAATAAGTGGGTCAGCGTCTTTGACGAATTTGCCGGCACCTGGTAAATCCAGTTTCTGCTGTACCGGTCTAGGCGTTACAGGAGCTTTACTTTTCTGAATACATTCCCGCGCCATAGGTGTAAAACCTGTCACTAGACTAGTCGTTACCATCCCGTTCAACTCTACCGTATGGACTAATGGCAGACCCTCTTTCTCCCCTACCTCAAAGTCAATCTCGCCATAGGCTGGGGCGATATGGACAATCCCAGTGCCATCCTCCATGGAAACAAAATCACCCTTAATAACACGATGGGCACTCTTATCTTCCTCGGTGTAATGAATGTCTATACTATATAAGGGTTCATAATACAAGCCTACTAGCTCGGTTCCCCTTAATCTCTCTACCACTTTGTAGCTCTTAATCCCCGCTTGCTCCACTCGAGCTGAAGCTAAAATAAGGTACTCGTTATCCAGCTCTACTACCGCATACTCAGCGTCAGTATCTACCGCTAGGGCAGTGTTTGCCAGTAAAGTCCATGGGGTAGTCGTCCAGGCCAACAAATAACCCGGCTTTGATAAAAATGTCTCACCCAAAGACTTAAGAGGTGTGTTTTCTAAGGAGCTAGGTACAACCTTAAACTGTATATAGGCTGATGGATCCTCAACGTCATCCTGATAGCCTAGGGCCACCTCGTGAGAGCTTAAGGAGGTGCCACAGCGGGGACAATGGGGGGTGACCCTGTACCCCTGATACACCAGTCCCCCTTCCCACATTCGCTTTATTGCCCACCAGACACTCTCAATATATTTATTGTCCATAGTGGTGTAAGGATGTTCTAAATCAACCCAGAAGCCAATGCGTTCCGTCATTACCTTCCATTCTTTGAGGTAACTGAAGACATTCTCCTTGCAGCGGGCGTTAAATTTTTCAATCCCATACTCCTCAATCTGTGCCTTACCGGAAAAACCCAGCTCCCGTTCTACTTCCAGCTCCACCGGTAACCCATGCGTATCCCAACCGGCGATGCGCGGGGCGTAGTAACCTTTCATCACCTTATAACGTGGTATAATGTCCTTGAAGACGCGTGCCAGTATATGATGAATGCCAGGGTTGCCATTAGCTGTCGGTGGCCCTTCATATAATACAAAACGTGATCCTGCTCTGCGAGCTGCTACGCTCCGCTGAAATATCTTATTTTCTCTCCACCAGTTGAGTATATTCTCCTCAACCTGGGTGAGATTTACCTTGTTGTTCACCGGACGAAACATAATTAAGCCCCCTCCATATTAAAACAAAAATCCCGCCCCTTAGGGACGAGATTTAACATACCCGCGGTACCACCCTGTTTCCCCCACCTGAAGTAGGGGCGCTCTTTCGGGACACACTACATGCCCCGTCTATGATAACGACTGACGATGCCGTCCAAATCTACTGAGTGGTTAATTCACCGTTCGGTTGGCAGCTCGGGAGGGATTTTCAGGGAACAAATACGTCTGCTTCCACTCTACCAGACTCGCTAGGTATTCGTAACCCCCTTACTCGTCTCCGTCATGGCCTTTTCAAGTTAAAGGTTAGCATACTGCGCAAAATAAATCAATCGGGCTTATTCATCTGCTTGCCCCTTGAGTGAAATAGTTACTCTACGAAATTCGCCTTCACCAGTACTCTGAGTAGTAACATTAGGGTTGTCAGCTAAAGCTAGGTGGATGATACGTCTCTCATAAGCCCGCATCGGCTCTAATGTAAATGGCGCTCCTTTAGCCTGTACCTGCTCGGCCATCTGCCAGGCGAACGCTTGTAATGTTTCATATCGGCGCTGCTTATAGTCGTCGACATCAAGAGTTATCGGCAGCCAGGACTGTGTTTGACGAGCTATAATGAGTCTGACCATATATTGTAGACAAGAGAGAGTTTGCCCACGCCGTCCGATCAAAATACCGGCATCGTCACCCTTTATGTTGAAAGTCATCGGAGCGGTAGCTTCTTCTTCTCCTTCACCAGCAGGTTCAAACTGAGGTATTACTGAAGCAACCACCCCCATCTTGGAGAGAAGTATTTCCAAAATTCCCTTGGTTGTTTCAGCTATATTGTTTTCTTCTTTAGGCATGGGTACTAATGGCTCCACTATAATCGTAGTTTTCTCTGCACTTAGACTAATGATGCCAGACTTACCTTCCTTTAGGACGATGACCTTTGCCTTTTCTCGGCTTGTGCCTAATTGTTCTAAGGCGATCTGGATAGCCTACGCTTCCTGATGTAGAACTAGGTTCAACAATATCAGCACCAATATCGGCATAGTCAGGAGCCTTTTCCTCTACCTGGGTGATGCGCCTCATTAGCTTCTTATCCCTTGGTACTCGTTCGGCGGCCCTTGCCGGAAGCAAGCCACCCCACCCCGAAACAAAATACTGGATAACCACCCGAATAACACTTGAAGTCACCCAGAAAAGGGCCAGACCACTGGGAAATTGCATGGTAAGGACGGCAAACATCAGTGGCATCATCCACAGCAT
>CAYFEZ010000199.1:0-2912 GCA_964342215.1 uncultured Dehalococcoidales bacterium
GCTGCCGCTGGTTGGTCTCCAGGTCCATGCGCTCGGCGGTAAAGCTGGTCGCGTGCGCGCTGACGGCCTTCTCGTGTCCGGCGTAGCGACGCACGGTCTCGTTGTAGATGCCCATGGCCATGATATTGTTGCCCGATAGATCTCGGCGTTGGCGCCAGTGCAGCGGCGCCTCCGGGTCGTAGTCGCCGCTCAGGGCATCGACATGGATCTCGAGGAAGTCGCCGAAGTAGCCGTCCGCCACCATCTGCAACAGCGCGGCCTCCGTCTCCAGGTACATTGGCGCCGGGACGATCATCGACACGCGGTCGCTCTGTTGGGACGCGGCCAGCATCTGCCGCGCTTCAGCCAGATTCATCGCCATGCGCGCCTCGGTGAGGATGTGCTTGCCCGCCTTCAGGGACTCCAGAGTGATGGAACAGTGTCTGTACGGCCAGGTGCCCACGCAGACGGCATCGACGTCATCACTTCGCACCAGCTCCCGCCAGTCCTCGAAGACGCCTGAAATACCGAATTCGTCGGCCGCCTTCTGTGCCGACTCTCGCGTGCGGTTGGCCACCGCCACCACCTCCACTCCCTCGATCTCCTGAAAACCCGGAATGTGGCGACTCCTGGTGTTGGCGCCGGCGCCGACGATTCCGATGCGCAAGTCCGTCATCCCTGTCTCCTGTGGCTGGAGTTATATCTTGCCGACCAAATCCAGACCGGGCTTGAGCGTGTCTGCCCCCGGCTCCCAATTGGCGGGACACACCAGATCGCCGTTCTCGGCCACGAACTGCGCCGCCTGTACCTTGCGCAGCAGCTCCCTGGCGCTGCGGCCAATGCCGAGGTCGTGGATCTCCATCGTCTTCAGGATCCCCTCGGGGTCGATGACGAAGCTGCCGCGCAGAGCCAGTCCCTCATCTTCGATGTAGGTCCGGAAGGCCCTGCACAGGCGACCCGTAGGATCGGCTGCCATGGGGTAATCGACCTTTCCTATAGCCTCTGAAGTGTCGTGCCAGGCCTTGTGGCAGAAGGCGGTGTCCGTGCTCACGCTGATGATCTCGGCGCCGATCTTCTGGAACTCGCCGTAAAGGCTGGCCGCGTCCTCGAGCTCGGTAGGACACACGAAGGTAAAATCCGCGGGGTAGAACATCAGGCAGAGCCATTTGCCCCGGTAATCGGAAAGCTTGATTTTCTTGACCTCGTCTTGGTGGTAAACTTCGAATTCAAAATCCGGGACTGCTGAACCGATCCGAACCATCGTCTCTCTCCTTATTTCGTAGCCTGTGTTTTCACGCCGCGCTCGCAAGGGCGACGCAGCAGCCAAATAATATAATACGCGCCGCCGTTGTGGGCGAAAGGCCGAACCAACCATGCACTACACTGAACTCGACACCCCGGCCCTGGCCGTCGACCTCGACATCCTGGAGAACAACATCGGCAATCTGCAGGAGGCTTGCCACCGCCTGGACATTGGGCTGCGGGTGCACACCAAGACCCACAAGACGCCCGCCATCGCCCACCGGCAACTGGCGGCTGGCGCCATCGGCATCGTCAGCCAGAAGCTGGGAGAGGCCGAGGCCATGGCCGCGGCCGGCATCGGTGACATACTCATCCCCTACAACATCGTGGGCAGACCAAAGCTCGAGCGCCTGACACGCCTGCTGAAGACGACGGAGGTGACGCTCACGGTGGCTGCCGACTCGGCCGCCACCGTACAGGGACTCTCCGCACAGGCTGTCGCCGATAACTGCTCGATCCGCGTCATCGTGGAAATGGACACCGGCAGTGGTCGCTGCGGGGTGCAGTCTCCCGCCGAGACCCTGGAGCTGGCGCAGCTCATCGACGGTCTCCCGGGGCTGGAGTTCCGCGGCGTCATGACCTATCCCAGCAGCGAGCGTGTGCGGCCCTTTCTCGACGAGGTCCGCCACCTCATGGATGGCGCCGGACTGCCCCTGCCGACCATCAGTGGCGGTGGTACCGGCAGTGAGGAAATCTCCAGATCGCTGGGCTGCACCGAGACCCGCATCGGCTCGTACGCCTACGAGGGAATGACGCGGGTGGGCAAGAGGGAGGACCTCCATCCCTCGCGCTGCCCGCTGAGACTGGTCGTCACCGTGGTCAGCACGGCACGACCGGGCCAGATCATCGTCGACGCCGGTCAGAAGGCCTTCACCAGCTATCCGCCCACGCCCTACGGCTACTGCATCGAGCATCCGGAAATATGGATCAAGGGGATGTCGGTGGAGCACGGGCATGTGGACACTTCCGCCTCCGACCATACGTTCAAAGTGGGCGATGTGCTGTCGTTCATCCCCCAGCACGGCGGCATGACGACCAACCTCCACAATCGCAGTTTTGCCCTCCGCGGGGGACTGGTGGAGGAGGAGTGGGAGATCGCGGGCAGGGGCCGGGCCCAGTGAAGGGAGAGCGGGAGTCACCGAAACCGTGGGATCGCCTACGCTCATCGCTGGGGTTACAGAGACGGAGAGGGACTGTAGAATCACACCCTGAGAGACAGCCGGGAGGCGCCAGGAGGCGACTGTTCTGATGGAAGTAAAGTCACAGATCTTTGATGTTGAAGCCGCTACTTTCGAGGAGACCGTTATCAAGGGTTCCTCCGACCGCGTCATCGTGGTGGACTTCTGGGCGCCGTGGTGCGGCCCCTGCAAGACCCTCGGGCCCGTGCTGGAAGAGGTGGTCGCTGCTCTGGGTACGGGTGTGGCTCTGGCCAAAGTGAATGTCGACGAGAACCAGGACCTGGCCACGGCGTTTCGCGTCCAGGGAATCCCGGCAGTGAAGGTCGTCGTGGATGGTAAGCTGGTGGACGAGTTCACTGGAGCCCTGGCGAAGGACCAGATAGAGGCTCTGCTCAGGAAGCACGTGCCGGATGCCCCCGCCTCGGAGGCGGAGAATCTGGAAGACCTGATGAG
>CAYFEZ010000200.1:0-2889 GCA_964342215.1 uncultured Dehalococcoidales bacterium
AACATGCGTAAGTAACATATTTATAATTTTCAGATAAATATTGTGCTATTCCTAAATAATTTAATGAAGTTTTATTATTTTTTGCCAAAAGCAACATGCTATTAGAAAAGGAAATATTTTTACCTTTTTGGTAAAGATATATAGGAAAATAACCTAAACGATCGGTTATAATTTTTATTTCATTTTTATAATATAAAATTAAGCAAAATTGACCTCTTGTGTTTTTTGATAAAAGAAGATCTTCTAGTTTTTTACCAGACAATAAGTCATCCATGAAAAGTTTTAAGGCATACTTATTATAATAATTTTTATAAATAAATACTCCAAGATTTGAAATGAAAAATTGTTCTCTCTTGTATATCGATTCTTTTCCTTGAGAATAAAAAAAGTCTAATGAATAATCTTTCAATTTGAAAGGCTCATACCTTAATAATTGCTTTTGAAGAATTGAAAGACTTTTTTCTTCTAACTGATTATTTGCTAAATAAAAACTTTGCATAATAATTAATACGTTATTCCTTTACTAATTAATTTATGGTTAATATTAATTTTAGAAAGAATTTTTACTATTTTTTTAGAAGCTCCTCCAGCGCCATAAGGATTTTTTTGTTGTTTCATTTTTTTTAAATACTTTTTGTCATATAAACTTTTTTTAATTGCTTTTACAATTTTATTTTTATCATGACTAACAAAAATAATGTTGCCTGCATTTTGTCTATCTTTTTGTCTAAGACCGACATTGACAACAGGTAATTTTAATAAAGGAGCCTCTGATACACCCATACTAGAATTTCCAACAAGAACAGAAGCTTTTCGGATAATATTGATAAAAATTTTTTCTGGTATATTTTCAAAATATCTAACTTTTTGATTTAAAAATTTAAACTTACTACATTCTGATTTAATTATAAGATTCCCCGGATCTGAATTAGAGCTTATTATTATTGTAGGTAGATTCAATGTATCAATAGCGGATAAAGAAATTTTAATGTGTTTTTTGGTTTTTTTTAACCAATTGCTAACAGGATGTTGTATAAAAACTAATAAAGGTTCCTCTTTAATATTTAAATTTAAGTATTTTGATAAATAAGATTTAGATAAAGATTTGGTATTTTTATATCTATCAACAGCTGTGTGTCCTACGATAAAGACTCTACGCTTCTCCTCCCCTAACTTTATTACTCTTTTTGCGTTTTCCTTTGTGTTGCAGAAAAATATACTAGATAGTTTTGTAACACCATGTCTAATAATTCCATCTACATTAACTCTAGTTCTATCTCCAGCCCCCAAATGCGCAACGGGTATATTCATGTATGCACCAACTATGGCTATCGTTATTGACTCCTCTCTATCAAAAGGCGCAATCATAAAATCTGGCTTTGTCTCATTAATGATTTCTATAAGTTCTGATAATTGTTTAGATGCACTTTTTATCCTCGCTACAGGATTATCAGAAATTACAAGATTTTTAATTTTTGCAATAATATTATATTTTTCCCTTAAAATTTCATTTATTGTAAAACCAAATTTCTTAGATAAGTGAGCTCCTGTAACTATCAATAGAGGAGTTAAAAAAGTAGATTTTTTTGCAACATCAATTATGGGTTTTTGAATATAAAAATCAGATCTACAACCAGTAATAAATAAAATCTTTCTTTTTTGCATAATTTATGTTTGAATTTTTTTCAATTCATCAAATCCCAAATTAAACAAATAATCGAGTATAGAAAGGTCTTTAATAAATCTTTTTTTACTGTTTTCTTGAAAATAAATAAAATTTTCAAGTTTTAAATAATTAATTTCAATTTTCTTTTTTTTAAATTTTTCTTCGTCTAAATATGATTTAGAGCCAAAACCGGTAATATATTTTAACGCATTAGTTTTTTCGCATAAATCAAGTATTAATTCAGATTTTTGTCCCACCGCTTTTAGTTCGGCTGAAGAAAAAAAATCACATTTAATTTCCATTTTTCTTGCAAGAGCCTTGATCAATCCTTGATTTAGTTCATTTAGATATTGATAATATTTATGATATTCAGTTTCAATTAAAGTTATAACGGACTTAAAAAATTTTGTTTTTTTATAACAATAATGAAAATTTTTAATATGATCATTTATCCATTTCTTCGAATTATCAATTTTAATATCTCTTATCAAAGTATCTCTGGAAGCGTATTTTATTGGCACGGTAATATAAAAAAAAATTCCATCTTTACCTAAAATATTTCTATTTTGGAAACTTCTTCTTGAGTACTGCACACTATCTAAAAAGATAAATTTATCACACTTTAACATTTTAAAAAACAAATTTACCCAGGGGAAATATTCTGGTTGATGGATTACAACATTAGACATTAATTAAAAACAATTTTTTCAGCTTCATCAATAAGTGTTTTGACTATATGCTTTGCATCCTTTGTTAATATTTGCATATGTAAAGGTAAATGAAAATGTCGTTTCATCAAATTTTCGGTTGTCTTGTATGAGATCATATTGCTAATATATTTTTTTTTGTAAACTGGTTGCAAATGTAAAGGAGGATCATATGCCCAATTAATTATAATGTTATGTTTTTCCTTTAAAATTTTTACAATTTTTGATCGAACAATTTTTGGATGATTGATTAGCGTTATATGCTTCCAAATTGATAATTTGGACCGTTTTATTACCGGAAGAGTTGAAAATAATTTGGTCTTTTTTAATTCTTTATTATAAATTGTACAAATTTGATTTCGATGGGAAATAATTTTTTTAATTTTTGAAAACTGACTTAGTCCAAGTACAGCACATAGTTCAGGAACTCTACAGCTTCTCCAGCCTATACTATACAGCTCGCCTTTTTTTGACCAATCGCGACCTCTCTCTCTCAGTGATAAAGCTAATTTATAT
>CAYFEZ010000201.1:0-2867 GCA_964342215.1 uncultured Dehalococcoidales bacterium
CACTGCGTTATGCCGAGTTGGGCACCGTTTATCGTTATGAGCGCTCCGGGGTGTTGCATGGTCTGGCCCGGGTCAGGGGCTTTACTCAGGATGATGCCCATATTTTCTGTCGTTTTGATCAGTTGGAAGATGAGGTAGCCGGTGTATTGGAGTTAGCCCGCTTTATGACTGACACCTTTGGTTTTTCTAATTATCAGGTGTTGCTTTCTACCCGACCCGAGAAATATGCGGGCACTATCCCAGTTTGGGAAGAAGCTACGGATACATTATGTCGGGCCATGGCTCGTCTCGGGATGGATTATAAAGTAGACCCGGGAGAGGGTGTCTTTTACGGGCCTAAAATAGATATTAAGTTTGAGGATGCTGTCGGCAGGGCATGGCAAGGCCCCACCATTCAGGTTGACTTTAACCTTTCCCAGCGCTTCAATGTTACTTATGTCGGCGAAGATGGACGTGGGCATCAGGTGGTGATGGTGCACCGTACTGTGCTGGGTAGTATGGAACGCTTCCTGGCCTCGCTTATTGAGCACTACGGTGGTGTCTTCCCGGTATGGCTAGCTCCCGTCCAAGTCAAGGTAATTCCAATAGCTGACCGTCATCTGGACTACGCACGTAAGCTGGAAGTCGAACTTAAAAATCAGGGGGTGCGTGCTGAGGTAGACGCTCGCTCGGAAAGGGTAAACCTTAAAATTCGGCAGGCACAAATTGATAAGATACCATACATGCTGGTGGTCGGTGACAAAGAGATAGCGGATAACGCGGTTACTGTCCGTTTGCGTACTGGGGGACAATTACCCTCGCAATCCTTTGCTAGCTTTAAGAAAGCTGTTTTAAAGGTAATAAAAAATAAAGTAAAAGATTTAAAGTTGTGAATTAAGGTTGTCGTTCAGTGTGGTTAGGTAAAGTAATGGATAATTCACAGGGTAGCTTAAACATCTTTGGATGGTTTAAGTGGGGTAGTCTCTGGCCCCTTTCTCTGGAGTCCACCGGCATATTGATTATACCGAGTACCCGGAGGAGATAGCTATGACGGGGAAGACCATACTGCGTGTAGTTGGCTCCCCGATATGGGGTGTCTTTCTGGTATTTGTAGGGGGCGTTTTTCTCCTCCAGACTCTGAATATCTTTCCTTGGGGTCTCTGGGGTACCTTGTGGCGCTTTTGGCCGGTACTGATCATTATTATTGGCCTACGTGTGTTGTTTCGCCACCGTAGCGTCTGGCTGGTTAGTCTACTAACCTTTATTATCCTCGGTGCGTGTCTGGGTATAGCCATCTGGCAAAGCGAACCATTTTCGCCGACAGAGGTAACTACGACTCATTCGGAGACGTTTGGTAGTATGGAATGTGCCTAAACTGATGCTGACTTTGTCATGGGAGGCAGATGGTGGGTGGAGTGAGTTGGAACGGAGTGCTAACGAAGCTTCAGCCAATACAATTTGCTATAATTTGATTAACATAGGGGAATATGTTATAGTGTTTGTTTGTAATATATCGGCGTTGGTAGGAGGTAAATAAGGACATAATTAAACAGCTGCGCGTTAACGAGAGGATTAAGGCTAGGGAAGTTCGCCTTGTGGGGGATAAGGGGGAGCAGTTAGGGGTTATGCCTTTGTACCAGGCTCGGGAGGTGGCGAAGAAGAATGACCTTGACTTGGTAGAGGTAGCGGCTACTGCTGTCCCTCCGGTATGTCGTCTTCTCGATTATGGCAAGTATAAATACGAGCAAGACAAAAAAGAACGTGAGCTTAAAAGAGGTCAGAAGGTTTCGCTGCTGAGAGAAATCAGGTTGCGGCCAAAAATTGGTGACCACGATTTTGAGGCTAAGGCTAGAGTAGCCAAGAAACTATTAGATGATAAAAACAAGCTGAAAGTAACCATAATGTTTAGGGGGCGCGAAATTACGCATCCGGAGATTGGCATGAGGTTGCTCCGAAGGATGGCAGCATCATTAGAGGGGGCGTCTGCTATTGATAGGGAACCAGTAATGGACGGGAGAAGGATGATTATGATTCTGTCACCGGTGGCCACTCAGAAAAGTGAAGCAGAAGTGAAAGTAAAGGAATCTTAGGATGCCAAAAATGAAAACTCATAAAGGAGCGCAGAGTCGCTTTCATATTACCGGTAGTGGCAAACTTATGCGAGTTAAGGGAGGGAAAAGCCATTTGCGCCGTAAAAAACCCAAGCGGACTAAGCGTCTTTTCGATGAGACAATCCTAGTAAGTCCTCGTGATGAGACTCGGATAAAAAGGCTCTTACCCTACGGAGTGAAGTAAAGAGGGGGATATTTTGCCACGAGTAAAAAGAGGGGTAACTGCACACAGGCGGCATAAGAAGGTGCTGGCCCTGACCAAAGGGCACCGGGGAACCAAACATTCCCTTTATCGTCGAGCTCATGAATCTATGCTGAAGTCGTTAAGCTATGCTTATTTCCATCGTCGAGAGCGAAAGGGTGATATGAGGCGGTTATGGATTTTACGGATTAGTGCGGCTAGCCGGGGTCAGGGGCTTAACTATGGTCGGTTTATTGAAGGCTTAAAGAAATCCGGTGTTGAAATTAACCGTAAGATGCTGGCCGATATGGCGGTTAGAGAGCCGGAATCATTTGCCAATTTGGTTATCTTAGCTAAAGGTAAAGTTCAAGAGTGAAATATAGAGTCGCTTAGTGACCATGTCCCCGGCAGCCCCTTTCGCCTATCAAGGTGAAGGGGGAAAAAAATTTCTTTGGGAGATGTTACCGTTAAGGGGCGGCTTAATTTTTTGTTCAGGGTGAGGAGGGAATTATTCAGTGGTGAGGTTGAAAGGGCCCAATGTTAAAGCAGCTTGAAGAACTGCAAGGGAAAGCACGGTGAGAGTTAGAGAACATTGG
>CAYFEZ010000202.1:0-2866 GCA_964342215.1 uncultured Dehalococcoidales bacterium
CTCGCGGGCATCCTGTCGAGGTATCCGTCGGGCTTGGCGGTCCTCACCGACCGGGCAATGGTGGTGTACGCTGCCCTGTTTGTCCTGGCCGTCGGTTCCAACATCTACCTGACCTCGGTGGCGCCCCAGATCGTTCCCTTTGTCGGGCTGACGTACTTCGGCGCCTCCGCTCTGTTCTCGGCCGTGCTGTACCTTCGCTCGGGAGGGGTGCGCGAACGACCTTTGCTACGGCATGCAACATAGGCACACGCATGATTTGGTGTTAATGTTCGGTTATACGACTCGTGAAACACGGACCGGACGAGCGAAGGGGGGGCACTCTGTTGCGCCATTCCGTTTTTCGATTCATCCGCAACGCCGAAGAGGAGCTGTTCTCGCTTCTTGAAGATAAGGGGTTCGCCACGCCACGCGTGGAGACCGGCTCGTCCGCAGGAAAAAAACTCGGTCGAGCCCTCGTAGAGTTCCATTTTTTGAACCCTTCGGACTGTTGCCTGTATTCGACCTCTTCCCGGTCACCAATCCGTGATGCCGTGCTTGCCGGCTTCGACATGGATGCAGTGCGCGAAGCGGCGACCCACTACGCGGTCGTTTTGCACGCCTACAGAAACGAACTCGCGACTAGCGTGGACCACGTCCGGAACCTGGTGAACCGGCACAAGTTCGCCCGCTGCGTCGGTCACGAAAAGGAAACGAACGCCGTTCGCTCGGACCTTGAAGACCTCTTCCGGCTGCTTAACGCCGGCTCATCGTCGGAAAGCGTGCCCGAAGACTTCGTCCATCGTCTGGGTAACTACATGGATGACTACTTGGGAAAGCGGAGCCGGCGCCACGGCAGTGAAGAATGGTGTATCCTGGACCGGATCCTAAGGTACCTTCCCGTGCCGGTCGACTCGGATCGCAAGTCCCGGTACGAACAGTCCCTCGGACATTCCTGGTTCACCGAGCCAGAGGGTGATTCGCTCAACCTGATCGAGGTTCTCCGGCTGCGTCAAAATCCGCAGGAACAGTTATCTGCCCTCACCGACATCTTGACTCTGGCGCCGTGGATCAGAATGCGGGAATCCAGTTACCGGAAGTTTTTCGCGGTGGCGGCGAAGCATCTCGCGAGCATCGATTCCGTCGGCGACGCCGGCGAAGGCGCCGAAAGCGGCGACTCGGCCAACCAATTCGCTCAACCGCCGCACCCGGCGCAAGGCGCGTGGGCCCGCGCGATAAAGGAAATTGGGAATGACCGCGCTATACGCGTTCCCCCGTTACGGTATCTCGAGTTCAGGCTCGCCAACTCGGTGGCTCCCCTCGGGGCCATCCGCGTCGTTCACAACCGCGTCAAGGACTGGGAAGACTTCGAGCGGGCGTTCACGCCGAAGCTGCGCGACATCGGCCACCGTTTGAGCATAGATCTCACTTATTCCCTGTCCTTCGGTGTCGCCGCGACCTTGGACCAGAAGGGGGTTGACTTTTCCGAGACCAAACGGCCCCTGGCCGAGGTGTTCGACATGTTGGTTCCGTGTTGGGACGTGACCGTGCTTTCTGGACACGACCAGGCGACGACCATTAGAAACGAGGCTCTACACGAGGCAGCGCAACGCTACCACGGCGCGATCGATGCGGCGGGTCATCGCAAGTTCAACCTCTCAAAGGACTTCCTCTCAAAGGACTTCGAGCCGATCGGGCCGATCGAGTTCGTTCCATTTTTTCAACCACCGCGGCCCTCCGACATCCTCCGATACAGCCAGTCGGCGCTGGATGCCCATTGGACCCGCATCCAGCAAGTCCTCGCCCATGTCGTTCACGGGTGCGCATTCGGTAGCGCCGAACCGACCGAGGTCAACGAGGATGCGGCAGTCCGAGACGCGCTGCCTTCGGCCCAACCGTTCGATCTTCAGGTATGCCTGCGTTTGATGGTAAAGACGCTCGAAAAGAAAGATTTTATAGACCTGACATCGGACGAGTTCGTTTGTTACATCGTCGGCATTTTCCTGGCCGCCGAAGCATATGGTTTGGGTATATCTGGAAAGGAACCGCCTGTTGGGGTCCTTCTCGATTACATCGAGAAGGACCTCGCGTTCGTTTCAGAGGTTTCATCTGGTTTCGTCATCAAATGCAGCGATATCGGACAGATCGAGAAGGCCCTAGTCGAGCATTCGTATCAGGCTTTAACGAACGATGAAAAATCTCTTCTCGGTGATTCAAAAACCAAGAGAATGGCACATCTGGAAGCTGATCGGAGGAATGAATTTGTAAGAATTCACAGAAAACAGCAGCTCAAGAGAACATTCGTTTACCACCACAGATCCTGCGAAAAGATCTTCCATCTGACCTTCCTATTCGATCTGATCGACGAGAATAAACTCGTGACTCCGGAAAACGTCGAGGATTGGAAGAAAGGACACATTACCTTGTTATGGTAGGCCGTCTCGAAACCGCGTTTTCCGGCCCGACATCCGATCCTTACGCATCCCTTGGTCGTTGGTTGGCGGCGATCGACAGTCTCCATACCGTGTTGCATCGGTTCCTTTGGCGAAAAATTGCAAGGACTTTGGAGGCTTCCCATTGCCGGCGCGTGCTCGACATCGGTTGCGGCACCGGCGGCCTCGCGGTTTACCTCGAGCGGCACGGGTTCGAAGTCGTAGGCGTCGATAGCTCGGTGACCATGCTCCGTCGCGCCCGGTTGCGCGATACGGCGGTTGATTGGGTGTTGGGGGACGCGGCAGAACTCCCATTCCGGCAAGAATTTGACGCCGTCGTGATCGCCTTCGCCTTACATGAGATGGTGCCGGAGGTGCGCAGCCAAGTATGGGGGTCCGTTCGGGCGGTCATCCGGCCCGGTGGCACCATCTTGGTGGCGGACTACAATCGACCCGCC
>CAYFEZ010000203.1:0-2856 GCA_964342215.1 uncultured Dehalococcoidales bacterium
CTGCATCCTTTCGGCCACTCAGGATGTCATTTGCCGTAACCGTATTATTATGCTTTTCCAGTCCTGGCACATCGGGTAAGATGGGGTTGGAGCCGGTGGCAATAATGGTAACATCCGGTTTCATCTCCTCAATGGAGTTTGCGGAAATTTCCTCATTAAGCCTTACCTGCACTCCAGCCTTTTTAAGCTGGTGAGTGTAATATTCAATCAAATCACCAGTAATTGGCTTATGAGGTAGTTTTTCTTGCAGGAGAAGTAGTCCACCTAGTCGACTTCCCTTATCAACTAAAGTAACATTGTGTCCTCTTTGTGCAGCTACTCGCGCTGCTTCCATACCTGCTGGACCGCCCCCAACCACCAAGACCTTCTTGGCCTTCTCAGCGGGCTTAATTTGATATTCTGCCTCTTTACCTAGTGAAGCATTTACTGCACATTTAATTGGTGCCCGTTCTTCCCTAAACGTCAAAATGCATTCGTTGCAGGCTAGGCAAGGGTTGATATCTTCCAGCGCCCCTGAGGCTATCTTTTGTGGCCAATATGGGTCGGCAAGTAGTTGGCGACCGACATTTATCATATCGGCTTTGCCTTGAGATAAGATTTCCTCAGCCACCTTTAGGTGATTGATGCGGCCAACTGCAATAACTGGGACGGACAGTCTGCGTTTAAATGCCTGGGCATAAGAAGAAGAAAAAGTGCCCATAGGTTCGTCACCATTTAAACAGACACTGATGCTTCTATTGGGTGCAGCTTCATATACTTCTTCGTGGCCATAAGAGACATCGATAACATCAACACCAGCCGTGACTAGTTCTGTGCCATACTGAACCGACTCATTAAGAGTGTGTCCACCGGGTAAGCCATGTTCGGCAGAGAGCCGCCAAAAGAAGGGAAAATCGCCTATAGCTGAGCGGATGGCCATAGTTACCTCAATACCGAAGCGCATTCGTCCGGCTAAGTTACCGCCATAGATATCGGTACGGCGATTATCGCGAGGTGAGAAGAATTGGTCAAGTAGATTGTGTCCGTGAGCAGCATGGATATGGATATAATCAAAACCCATACTTTTTATTTTAGCCGCTGCCCGAGCAAATCTGGTAATGATATCCTGTATTTCGGGGATGGATAGCTCACGGCAATAGCATTCTGCTGGTGCCCGGAGAAGAGGTGCAAGGTGTAAGGCCCCTAATGGGCTCCCGGCTGAAGGGGCAACCCATTGCTGCATGCCCTCTTTGAACGGGAGGGTAGGATATAGGTTGCCATGCCAAAGTTCGGGGCCTATCTTAACCCCATACTTATGAACGGGGTCTATTACCCATTCCCGTACTCCATCAGTAAATCGGTCACTAAAAAATGCATCTACATTAGTACCACCAAGTGTAATAGCACCTACGCCACCTTTAGCTCGCTCCAAGTAGAAGTCTTTTGACTGGGCATTTCTAAGGGGATAATTGGTGCCTATTGGTGCCATAATAATTCTATTCTTGATTGTCATTCCACGAATTGTGATTGGTTCAAAAACATTCATATTACTTACGCCTCTATGTTATTATATCAGTATCCCCTCGGATGGTGTTTTAAGTTAATAGTTCAGCTCATCCCAAAGAATATCTTCCAAGTCAAATACCGGTCCGTTCTGACATACTTGTTTCGGCCCGTTTTTTGTCTTCAGTGTGCACCCGTAGCAGATGCCAAACCCACATCCCATCCTTACTTCTAGGGAAATCTGGACTTCCTTTCCTTCAAGTTTAAGTTCTTGTTGCTTGAGAGCTATATCACGGTACATTGGTATGGGTCCGCAGGCAAAGATTTGGTCTGCCCACTCGGCAGACTCTGGCAGGAGGTCAGTTACTTTACCCTTCTTTCCTATAGTACCATCTTCAGTAGCTGAGATTAGCCTTATTCCAGAGGGCAGCGGACGACTTTTTTCATATCGTTCTTTAGTTGCGGTGCCGTAGAGTAGAGTTACTGAGCAGTTTTGTTTCAAAGCCTCTTGAGCCAGAAAAAGAAGAGGTGCAATACCAGTGCCACCGGCCACTAATAGCAGGTTGTGCGATGCAAGGTGAATAGAATATCCGTTACCCAGCGGACCAAAAAGTTCTATAATATCACCGACCTTACGTTGTGATAGCCAGGTGGTACCTTTCCCGTCTTCCCATACGGCATAGAAAAGGGTAATACCACCATCATTTACTTGGTGGATGCTAAATGGGCGGGGTAGAACACAATCATGGCCGCAGCGCACCATGACAAATTGGCCTGGCTTGGATTCGCTAGCTATTACGGGACAGTGTAATCGCATGAGATGGATGGCTAATGCCCGACCAGCTTGGTGAGACCCGCCAGGTAGAATCAGTTCATTAGAGACGACGTAGGTTTTGACCTGCTTCAAGTTGATTCCTTTCTACGGTAGTCTGGTAACGGTTGAGCACTATAACTTTTGCTGCCACTGAGCAGGGCTTCTATTACTGCGTGAGCTGTATCAAGGGATGTAAAACATGGGATATGTTTCTCAGCAGACGCCCGGCGGATTTCAAAACCATCTCTTAGCGGGATGCGTCCCCCGGTAACGGTGTTGACCACGCAATTTACGGTTCCGTCGCTTATGACGTCGATAACATTGGGGTGCCCTTCATCCAGCTGCTTGGTAATAATTTTTACCGGGAGTCCAGCGGCCTTAATCATCGAGGCGGTGCCCTCGGTAGCATAGAGTTTGTAGCCTGTTGATGAGAATTTTTTGATTATGTTTAGTGCTTCGGGTTTATCCCGGTCGGCAATACTGAAAAGTATAGCCCCTTGGGGCAATAGCATTAGTCCGGCGGCTAGAAGTGCCTTGGCTAGCGCCGCATCAAAGGTATA
>CAYFEZ010000204.1:0-2827 GCA_964342215.1 uncultured Dehalococcoidales bacterium
GCGGGAAAAGGCGAACTACGCCTGCTCTTAGTTCTATGCACCATAACTGCAATATTGTCCGCATTCTTGGTGAATACCGCAACTGTTGCCATTTTTATCCCCGTAGTTATTGCACTGACAAAGAGTCGAAGGATTTCATCGTCACGTATTCTAATACCGCTGTCCTTTGCCAGCCAATTTGGTGGTGTATCCACAATCATTGGTACTTCAACAAACATGCTTATAAGTGGAATCGGCATGGGCCGGGGGCTTAGGCCATTTGGTTTCTTCGAGTTTGCGCCACTGGGATTAGTAATGACAGTGGTTGGTATTTTATATCTCGCTGCAACCAGTCGCTGGCTACTCCCGAAACGTAAAGGTGAGGTAAACCAGATAGACAAATATCGACTTGCAGATTATACAGCGGAACTTCAAGTTTTAGGTAATTCTAAATTGATTGGCATGACCTGGAAAGAAAGTAGGATAAGTCGGGAAACAAAGGTAGATTTGTCTAATTTGATGCGTGAAGGCAAATCCGTCGGTCACCCTAAAATAACAAAAATTAGACCCGGTGATCTGTTAATACTACGTGGTCATATTGATCATATTTTACAGATGGAAAATAAACATAACTTGGAGGTAATGGAACATACTAAATATTTTGACCAAGATCATTCCCATGAACTACAAGTAGTTGAAGTCCTTATACCACCTAATTCGAATTTGATCGGTAATACATTGCAAGGTTCGGATTTTTTCCGCCGTTATAGACATCCAATTATCGCAATACAGAGACGCGGCCGAACATTGAAAGAACGCCTGGCTGACATTCAGTTAGCTAGCGGAGATACGCTGCTAATTCAGGGCCATAAAAATGATATTTTAGGATTAATGAATTCTGCAAATGTAATCGTAACCAATGAGCTGTCGGAGCTTAATGTTCGTAGAGAAAAGACCACTGCTGCTCTTTTCGTAATGTGCACCATACTGGCACTTGCGATATCCAATATAGTTCCTATTATGGTTGCCGCTATCATTGGTGCCGTCGGCATGGTGCTCACTCGCTGCATTACGATTGATGAAGCCTATAAAGCTATAGACTGGAAAATAATTTTTTTACTTGGTGGTATCATTCCATTTGGCCTAGCCATGGAACAAAACGGGGTTGTTCTTCTGCTGACAGACAATGTATTTCAGCCGCTCCTTAAATATGGTCCCATTGTAATGCTGGCCATAATATATATGATTGTCGCTTGCTTAACGGAAGGGATATCAAATAACGCGGCGGCCGCAATAATGGGGCCGATTGTTATTGGTCTAGCAATTCCAATGAACGTGGATGCTAGACCATTTCTTGTGGCTGTAACTTTTGCTGCATCAACCAGTTTTGCCACACCGATAGGTTACCAGACCAACACTATGGTATATTCACCAGGCGGATATCGTTTCACCGATTTCTCGCGAATTGGAATCCCTCTAAATATAATTTTCGGGATTTTAGCGATAATACTAATCCCCCTAATATGGCCATTCTAATTTAGAAAATGTACGGTGCTGGTTACTAAACTGCAGTAATAATGTAGCAATACCTGTCAAGAATATCGGAAGGATTTTCGGAGCCTACATGGGGAAGTTGATAAACATTCGCGATAATTCGCTGATTAACTTGACAAAAACCAGGTCGGGATGTAGCATTCTGTAGCTTACGCTTTGTCCGGAAACGCTAAACATAGTTTTATCTTTCTCCGGTACGGTATATCGCAAATAAGGAGGGTATTAAGTGGACAAACATGAGGTGGTAATAGTTGGGGGCGGACATAACGGACTGACAGTAGCTGCCTATCTGGCAAAAGCAGGGGTAGATGTTTGCGTTGTTGAAGGATTGGATAAGGTAGGGGGTGGTGCGATCACGAAGGAATTGACACTACCAGGATTTAAACATGATGCTGCCTCAGTAATGCATCAGTTAGCTTTAGCTAATCCCCTGATACATCGGGATGAACTGGGGCTCATATCCAAGTACGGACTTAAGTATATATACCCAGATCCCCAAATTTCGGTAGTCTTTCCAGATGACAGGGCATTAATCATTTATCGAGATGCTGAAAGAACATGCGAATCTATAGCAGAGTTTTCACGGCACGATGCTGAAGCCTACCCCAAGTTCCTTGAGTATTTGGGGGGGGTAGCCCAAGCCGCCGCAGTTACAACATTTTCTCCTCCAATCCCCTTTGGGCGTATGGTGTCTATTATGGACCAGAGCGAGGAAGGGCAAGAGTATCTGAGGATAATCCTCTCCAGTGCGCCGGATATTATTGGTGAGTGGTTTGAGAATATTGATGTGAAAACGGCAATTACTAGAGTTATTTGTGAACAATTGATTGCTCCCCAAGAAAAGGGCACCGGCATTGGCATCTTTGCCTATGCTCTTTACCACACCAGAGGCTGGGCGATTTCCGAAGGTGGGTCAGGAGCTCTTAGCGAAGCTCTTGCTACTTGCGTAAAGGATCATGGAGGTACAATTAGGGTCTCAAGCCCTGTTAAATCTATCAGGGTAGAAGCCGGTATAGCTAAGACTGTTGTCTTGGATTCAGGTGAAGAAATAACGGCAGAGAAAGCTATCATATCCAGCGTTAATGCTAAGCAACTTTTTCTTGAGATGCTAAAACCGGAGGAACTGCCGCCTGATTTTTGTACAAAGGTTAGCAGAATAAAACAAAGCACTATTGCACCACTGCACCAAGCCGTTGCTCTCAATGAAGCACCGAAATATAAAGCTGGGGGAGACGTTGATAAATCTGTGATGGTATTGTTCACCCCATTTATGGATGAGTACCTAAGCATGTTT
>CAYFEZ010000205.1:0-2819 GCA_964342215.1 uncultured Dehalococcoidales bacterium
CGAGGTTGTTGACTGCTGGTTTGATTCCGGAGCGATGCCTATAGCCCAATACCACTATCCCTTTGAGAATGATAGCCTGCTTAATGACGGGCGCTTTCCCGCCGATTATATTTGTGAGGCGGTGGACCAAACTCGCGGCTGGTTTTACAGCTTACATGCTATCTCTACTCTACTATTTAACCGCTCCTCTTTCCGTAACGTTATTTGCCTAGGCCATATCCTAGATGCCAAAGGCGAGAAGATGAGTAAGGCCAAAGGCAATGTGGTTGAGCCATGGGCGATAATCAATGAATACGGAGCTGATGCTCTACGCTGGTATTTTCTCACCTCTTCACCACCAGGTCATGTACGCCGTTTCTCTGAAAAATTAGTAGGGGAGATAACTCGCCGCTTTTTGCTGACCTTATGGAACGTTTACTCTTTCTTTGTTACTTATGCTAATATTGACCGCTTTAACCCTAGCTCTCGAGAAACTTCATTAGAACCTTCAGAACTTGACCGCTGGATTATCTCTGAGCTTAACCAACTTACAGTTGATGTTGATACGGCACTGGAACATTACGACCCAACCGAAGCCGGGAGAAAGATTGAAAGCTTTGTCGATGAGCTATCTAACTGGTATGTACGGCGGAGTCGGCGACGTTTCTGGAAGAGTGAGAATGATGAGGATAAACTGGTGGCATACACTACACTTTATCAGTGTCTGGTTACATTATCAAAACTACTGGCACCATTTACTCCATTTCTGGCTGATGAGTTGTATCAAAATTTGGTCGGTTCCGCTTTTCCCGAGGCACCAGTTAGCGTGCACCTAGCTGATTTCCCAATTGCTGATACAGGTAAAATTAACAAGCAACTAACTACTGATACCCGGTTGGCAATAAAAATATCCAGTTTGGGACGGGCGGCTCGGAGTCAGGCTGGCATTAAGGTGCGTCAACCTTTGGCCTCCGCTTTTGTCAGTATCCCAAAGCAAGAACAGGGGGGTTTAGGGAAGATTAAACCACAAGTATTGGAAGAGCTTAATGTCAAGAACTTAGAACTCGTTAATAGTGTGGATAAGTTTGATAAACCAGACTACGTAATTAGTGCTGAGGGGGATTACGCAGTGGCTATCCCAATCAAGATTTCCCCTGAACTTCAGGTTGAAGGAATGGCCCGAGAGATAGTGCACCGGCTACAGACAATGCGTCGCTCGGCTGGTTTTAACATTACCGACCATATTACTACCTATTATCAAGGTGATGCTTATATGAAACAGGTAATGGATAATTTTGCTGGCTACATCAAGCAGGAAACGCTATCCCGGGAACTTATTGAAGAGTATCCGGCACAAGACGCCTGTACCGAAAGCTATAAATTAGGTGGCTATAATATATTTTTGGGGGTGAAAAAAATTAACTGATTTTAGGATACTGGTATCTCGATAAGAATAGTGGAAGTAGTCTTCTGTACCTCACCTCGCCAAAATATTATTTCTACCGTTTTCCCAATCCCACTGGCACGGACGGCTTGGCCTAACCCCTGTCTGGTAGTTATCGCGTCACCGCCGAAGTGGACAATAACATCACCAACTTTCAAGCCAGCCTTATCTGCCGGACTACCAGGTACTACCTCGGCAACAAATGCCCCTTCATCCACTGCCAAGTTGTTGGCGAGTGCCTGAACTTGATCTACTGTTCGAACCGCCACACCCAGCCAAGGGCGAACTACATAGCCAGATTTAATTAGTTCTTCAATAACAGGCATAGCTACCTCCCCGCTAACTGCCCAACCCATCGCCTCAATGCCTACCATAGAAATCTTAATAGTGGTGATACCAACTACTTCTCCATGCAAGTTTACTAGTGGACCACCACTATCGCCTGGGTTGATGGCAGCACTAGTTCCAATAAGACCATATAGTGATTGTCCGGCTGATACTGGTATGGTAGCGCCTAGGCTCCTCACTATTCCCTGTGAAGGCGTTACCCCTAAATCCAATGAATTACCTACCGCCAATACCCACTCACCAATATTCAACTGGGAAGAATCCCCGATATCCGCTTTTACCAGGTTATCCGCGTAAATTTTAATTACCGCTATATCGGTGTGTGGGTCGGCACCCACTATACTCGCCAAGAAAGTACGTCCATCATCCAGGATTACCGCAATACTCTGTGCATCTTCTACTACGTGATTATTAGTCACGAGGTAACCCACTTCATCTATAATCCAGCCTGAACCAACCCTCTTCCCCTTCTTGGTATACGGCCGGTTAAAAAAATCGTAGGTTACCACCTCAGTCTCAGTGTTGATTACTACTACAGACGCCTTAACCTTAGCTACGGCAGAGATAAAATCAGGTATCGGTAAGCTTTGTCCATCTACCGGGGGTAGCTTCCAGTCGGGGTTTACAGGCGCGGTAATGTCCGGGGGCGGAGGGCTCGGTGATGCAGGAGGCTCAAAAAAAATACAACCCATCCCTAAACCAAGGGACAAGATTAGGATAAGCCCAACTAATAGATATTTCAGATTTACCCTCTCCATTGTCGATTTTATTATAGCATATTGACAACAATGAGATACCCGAGATTTTTTTTAGTGCTATTCCCCCTCCATCCTCCCCTAAGAAGCCAAGCTATCTTAAATAATGACCCCCTCTTCTTAATAGAGAGGGGGTCATTAAAATACGAACCAGCTAAACGTCTCCAAGACAAGGCATCAGTCCCAACCGTTCATCTCGTATATTTATACCGCCGGTACCCCAGGCAAATGAGACAGTGCCTCCTTAACCTTTTCTTCAGGATACTCGTAATCAGTAAGTTTGCCCGAGAGGT
>CAYFEZ010000206.1:0-2812 GCA_964342215.1 uncultured Dehalococcoidales bacterium
CGCCTCTCCTTCTGATAATTAGCTTTTAAAACTCATATCCTAGCCAGACATTCAGTCGGCGACCCCCAGAGCACAAATGCCAGCTAGATATTGTAACTTTTATCCCCTAGTCCTGTCCAATCAAATACTGGCAGGATAACTCACAATAATGGCTCGTCGGTAATACTCCCCTTTGGTGTAACGATTATATGGGGAACACCGGCAACCGGATGCGGCTCCACTTTAACCAACGTTGAAAATACCTCTTGTATCATAGCCTCGGTTAAAACCTGCGCCGGAGTCCCGTCAGCCATAACTCTACCCTCCTTAAGCAGGACTAAACGATTAAAGTAAAGTGAAGCCAAGTTCAGGTCGTGCATAGCGGCGATAACTGTAAGTGACTGCTCTGCATTAAGATTTCTTAACAGCTCCAGAATCTCCAGTTGATGACTAATATCCAGATGAACAATTGGTTCATCAAGTAGTATCAGCCTTGGCTGCTGAGCCAATGCCATAGCCAGAATAACCTTCTGCCGCTCCCCTCCGCTTAACTCCTCAAAACGACGCCTCTGCAATTCGGTAATAGCAACTAATCCAAGAGCGTTATTCACCGCCTGCCTATCTGTCTCGCTTTCTTCCGTAAAAGCTTTAACAAAGGGAATTCGCCCCAACATTACTATCTCATTAACCGTAAAGGCAAAAGGCACGTGAAACTGCTGTGGCACCACCGCAATATTACGAGCTATGAACTTCCGGCTTAAATGGCTCAAGCTGGAGCCATCCAGACTAATATCCCCCTGGTTAGGTTTCAGTACACCACTAGCTAACTTAATCAGGGTAGTTTTACCGGAACCATTAGGACCAAGTAGCCCAACCATCTCACCAGATTTGACATGGATAGTTATATTATGTAAAACTGTTCCGTTAAAATAGGAATATTCAACTTGCCGAATTTGTAAGTCACTCTTCAAAAAGCATATTCCTTTCTACTTCGCCTTAATAGAAAAAGGAAAAAAGGACCACCAATAATAGCGGTAACAACTCCTACCGGAATTTCCCCTGGGGCCAATAAAATGCGAGCCAATAGGTCAGCAATAATTAAAAAGACACCACCGGCAAATGCCGAAGCTACTATCAGTAACCGATGGTCTGGTCCCAGAATCAACCGCATCGCATGGGGTACCACCAACCCCACAAAACCAACCAGTCCACTGATAGAAACAGCGGCAGCGGTAAGCAGTGAGCCAAGAGCCAGAATGAGTAGCTTAGCCCGTTCAACTTCAACACCCAGATAAGCGGCGCCATCTTCACCTAAAGAAAAAGCGTTCAAATGGAAAGCAAAAAATCTGGCACCGATCACTCCGCCAATAACCAGAGGGGCGATAACTGCTACCTGTCCCCAGCTATTTACTGATACATGACCAAAAAGGAAAGAATAAACTGACCGCAGGTTTAGGCCTAGCCGATCCCCTATTGACATCAGGAACGCTATAGCTGCGGCTAGTAAAGCGCTTACGACAAATCCAACCAAGAGCATGCTTATAATAGGTATCTTACCACCAACCCGCGCCAGATTATAGACTATAAACACCGTAGCCAGCCCGCCACCAAATGCCGCCACCGGCACCAAACCAAAGCCTAGGAAAGCTAAATTCAACGGTAAAATCATAGCAATGGTAGCTCCCAATGCCGCCCCAGCCGAAGTCCCTATGATATAAGGGTCCGCCATAGGATTACGTAATAAACCCTGAAACAGTACCCCGGCGGTAGCCAAAGCCGCCCCAACCAAGGCACTACCTATCACCCGAGGCAACCTAATCTGGAAGATGATCAACTCATCTGTCGCTCTCCAGGTATTCGGAAAATCTAAGATAGTTAACTTGTTAAGTACCATCTTGGATATATCAACTAAAGAAATGTTCACCGCACCAAAGGCATTAGCCAAAAAAATGGACGCAAGCAGACCACCACCTAACAAAAATAAAATCCAGATTAACCGGTTATGGCGTTTCCAACTCACGAGACAATCATCAACTCCTCTAAATTAGGGATAAAAAAATCCCCAAGTCTGCAGAACAAGGGGATTTCTCCAATCAGCACGTCGCCCCCATTATCCGCGGAGGTAATAAAGGACAGAGGTTGGCGTTCTGACTTCTGAGGAGTCCTCAGTTACAGTAGGCGGAACTGTACCGGATTTCCACCGGGCTTGCCCTCCATTTAAGCCCTCGCTCACGCTCAGGCACCTCTGTAGATTCCTTATCTATTTTCACCCAGCATATCAGATGGGCTCATGAAAGTCAATTTTAGTTGATCAGAAAGGCGTTAACTTTATCTTTGTTTTGCTTATACAAAATTAGCTCCTTCCATTGTCTAGTCAGTCTAACCCCTCTCAGGAACTTGTTCCACCTACCTAGAAGATACGGTTTCGTTGGCCCCATTTGTACCCCATTATCGCTAACAACATATAAATGATCTTAGTTCGTCTCTCTAAGCGTACCCCTTATAAAACAATTGGCATTTACTCTAATAATTGATATAATCCATTAACACTCCCCTTAACAAATAACTGGTATCTATGGAGAAAGACAGACTTCTAAATCCGACTAATACTAGTACACAGAAATTTTGCCCATGATGCTAATACCAAATAGATATCTACCACCGCGACTTTTACCAAAAGGGAAAGGAGGTAGCTAACTGGTATGACTATGGTGTTACCCGGGGAGGGAAAAGGGTGAAGGTCGTCTCAGAAGATGCTGCTGGTATCTTTGACGGCGATGGCTTTGACTCGCTCGGAAACTATGAGATCTTCTATCGCGAGGTGTCCCGGTTT
>CAYFEZ010000207.1:0-2810 GCA_964342215.1 uncultured Dehalococcoidales bacterium
TGGTCTTAACGGAAATGATGTTGTTGCTGAGTTAAGAAATATCGCTTTAAATGGGGAACTAATTCTACAATCTTCTGCTTCACTTGTCCAAATTTCCTGGAAATACAATAATATGGAGGAATATATTAATGGCATCATTGAGTTCTGATTTTGATGAATTGATCCGTAGAGTTAATGTAGGTCGTGAGTTTTCTCATGCCAGCTTCGAACCTATCTTCTATCTTGTTTTTTCTCCAAAGCAAATTTTAGAAGTGAAAAAACAGATGAATGCATGGTCAGCACGACTTAAAAATTTAGGTTGGGAAGTTCATACATTTTCAATTGCAAAAAACATTTTAGACTTGTTTGCTAAAACACCAATGAGATCTATAAAAATACAAGCTGACAAACAAAATCCTATGCAATGGGAAAGGACAACTGTGAGTTTGGGAAACGATTTGATTACTGGAGAAGATCAACTTCAGAAAAGATTGGAAACAACTCTGGAAGGATTAGAGGGACAAAAAAATGCAATTTTATTGATTACAGATCTTGAAGCACTACATCCATATTTAAGAATTGGAGCTATCGAGTCTCAACTCCAAGGAAAATTTAGTGTACCTACTGTTTTCTTTTACCCAGGAACAAGGCATGGAAAAACAAAATTACGTTTTTTAGGCTTCTATCCTGAGGATGGTAATTATCGCTCAGTACATGTCGGAGGTTAAAAAATATCTAAAGGACTAGTCTTATGCAAGAAATTAAAGATTTATTTGATCCTCAAAAGGGTATTGATAGACAAATTGATACCGTAATTTCATTTCAAGAGAATAAAACTGAGAAATTAAAATCAGAAATTTTTGAATATATTTTAACTGATAGTATTGATCTGCAGCTTGAAAAGCTTTTAACAAGTATTGGCAATGCACTAGATTCAGATGGTGGATATGAAATAGGAGTCTGGATTTCAGGTTTTTATGGATCGGGTAAAAGTTCATTTGCTAAATATCTAAGTCTAGCATTTGATGAAAGTATTGAAATGGATGGGAAACCATTTCTTAATTATTATAAAGATCGTGTAACAAAACCACAAACAAATGCTTTACTCAATACTATCACAAAGAAACTTTCTGGAGCAGTTTTTCAGTTAGATTTAGCTACTGAACAAATTGTTGGAAAGACAGGTGCTGATGTATCTTATGTTTTATTCAATAAGGTCATTCAGCAATTAGGTTATTCTCGTTTTGAAAAAGTGTGGCGTTTTGAGAGAAAGCTTAAACTTGATGGGGAATATGAAAATTTCATAAAGAAAATTAAAGATCAATGTCAGCAAAATTGGACTGATATTCAAAACGATCCTCTTCTATTTGACATTTTATTGCCACAAGTTGCACAAGAGATTTATCCTAAATTATTTAGTAATACGCAAAATTTTAGTCAGTTAGAAACTGAAACTAATTATTTATTGAAAGATTTAGTTGAAGAAATGATTGGAATTGTCAGGGAGGAAACCGGAAAGGAAAATATAATTTTTGTAATAGATGAAGTAGGTCAATATATAGCAAGTCAACAATCTAAAATTTTTGATATGCAAGGCCTAGCAGAAAATATAAAACATATTGGTAAAGGGAAAGTATGGATTTTTGCTACTGCACAACAAACTTTAACCGATGACGATCCAAGGGCAACCTTCAATTCTCCTGAACTATATAAGCTTAAGGATAGATTTCCTATTCCAGTTTTTCTAGAACCCAGTGATATTAAGGAAATTTGTTATCGTAGGCTTCTTGGTAAATCAGCCGATGGGAATACTTTGCTTGGGACTATGTTTGATAATCAAGGACAAGGACTAAGGCAAAATACAAAATTAGAGAATGCAAAATTTTATGATGAGAATTTTGATCGTCAAAATTTCATCAATCTCTATCCGTTTTTACCAGCCCACTTTGAAATTTTACTTCGTTTATTAGGTGCTCTTGCAAAATCTACCGGGGGTATTGGATTACGTTCAGCAATTAAAGTAGTGCAAGATATATTAGTTGGTGGGCCTTTTGGAGGCGAACCTTTAGCAAATAAGAGCGTTGGTTCATTAACTACTATTGTTACATTATTCAATGCTTTAGAACGAGATATACGTGATGCATTCCAATCCCTACATCAATCAGTTGAAAAAGTTGAGGTACAATTTCCTGATGATAAATTCTCTCAGGATGTTGCAAAAACTATAGCAGTACTTCAAATACTTTCGAATATTCCAATAAATGTTCAAAATATTGCAGCTCTAATGCATTCCTCAATTGACCAAAACTCGTTAAAGCAACCTGTTGAAGAGTCAATTGAAAAAATGAAACAAAATCAATTTATTCCTTTAGGTGAAAAAGAAGGAAGTCTTAAATTTCTTAGTGATAAATTAAATGATATTGACCAAGAACGTTCAAAAATGTCTGTCCGTTCTTCTGATAGAATGAATGTTTTCAATACTGCACTTCAAGAAGTATTTCATCCATTACCTTCATCCCAAGTACATGGGAATTTAACAGTAACATCAGGATTAAAACGAGATGAAGCTGGACGCATAATTTCTATAAAAGAACCAAATGCAATAGTTCAAACAATAGTTAATTTAACCCCATCTTCTGAATATCAATCTGAACAAACTAGGTTAATTTCTGATTCGAATGAAAAAGCCAATGAGAATTCAATTTACCTTCATGGAAGGATGCCTGAAGATGCTTATGAAAAGGCAGAAGAAATTTGTCGTTGTAATAAAATTGTGGATCTCCATAGAACCGATCCTGATCAAGAGATGACCGAATACCGTAGCGGTCAAA
>CAYFEZ010000208.1:0-2798 GCA_964342215.1 uncultured Dehalococcoidales bacterium
CTTTAGCCAACCCAATCTTCTAAAGGCCTCATTCTTTTTGCCGCTATCGAGCTTGGTTTTGTGGATGGCTATGGCCAGAAGCTCGATTGACAGGTCATAAGTTTTCCGGTCAACATGATGGCGGTAACATCACTTGAGTTCCAGTCAAATCCCAGTATGCAACCGAAAACATGTAATCAGTATGGAGGCGAGAAACACCTTAGCATCTCCTAGATACCGAAATCGGTAACAATAGCAATGATAATTTCTCTGGATAGCTTGAGCATACAACCAAACAGCCAACGAGACGCCATCCCGTACTGGAAAGATGGATCAGTAATGCCGGTCCGCGCTGGAACAATAACAACTGGCATGCCACGTCCTAATTAAAGACCGCAGGTACCACAGGAACTAGAACTACAACTGGAGCAAGAACCATTACCTACAGAAGAAAGCTGCCCACCTTCAGTCCTGGAGAGGCAGGCGAACATGGATAGTATCCGTGTTGCGATACCCTGACATTGAGGACAAGAAGTATCTTCATTAGCCTGACTTATTGAACGTAACAACTCAAACTTTGACTTACAACTGGGGCAAACATACTCGTATATCGGCATTCTCTCTCCCCTACGGCTAGTTTAATCATTTCCGGGTAACCAATCAAGCCTCCCAAACTACCTTACCACCGATAATAGTCATCTCGACTTTAATATCTTGCATCCGCTCCGGGGGGGATTTAATGGGGTCATCGCTTAATACTACCAGGTCAGCCAGCTTACCCTGAGTAATAGAACCCTTTATCCCCTCTTCCAAGGAGGCATAGGCGGCATTTATAGTATACATTGCCAGAGCTTGGCCGACGGAGATGCATTCCTGAGGTAGTATTCGCTGTCCTGATTCTGCCTGTCGGGTGACGGCAGCGTATATACCTATTAAGGGATTGTCCGGAACTACCGGACAGTCTGAACTACCAGCAGCAACCAAACCGCTATCAAATAATGATTTAATTCGGTACAGTCCCCGTAACTGGCTGGCCGACATCTCAGCTAAATATCTTTCGCCACTATAGTAAAGAAAGGGGGGCTGGGTAACAACCACCGCCCGAAGCCGGGCTAGTCGATTGAGTAACCGTATAGAGCACTGAGAACAGTGCTCTATACGGTGGCGTCGCTCCCCCTGAGAGAGCTGGCTACAGGCACACTCTAGGGCAGTAATGGCGGCCGCTACGCTAGTCGACTCAATAGCATGAATTGCCAGCTGAAAACCAGCTTGGTGAGCATTAAAAACTTGCTGGTTTAATTCTGATTGTGGCGGATACAATTGGCCAGTGGTTTCGTTCAGTATTATTTTTACCCCGCCCAAGCGCAATTGGCTATTACCGGAACCAGTTACTAAACCGGCTTCCTGAAACTGGCTCTGCACTTTAGCCCCAATCATCATAGATACTCGACTCTTCAGCTTATCGGTATCTTTAAGTTGACGAAAGGCTTGCCACCGACCAATGTCATTAACAACCGTAGCATCTTGCAAAGAAGTAATACCATAAGACAGGTAGTGCTCATTAGCTGAGGCTACACCATCGATTAATTCTTCTTCAGACAGAGGGGGTAATACCTTTTCCCTGATATAACCAAGCATCTCAAATAGAATACCATTTGGTTCTCCAGTAATGGGGTCTCTATCAATGAGTCCGCCCGGTGGTTCCGGGGTTCCCTTAGTAATGCCAGCTAGAGAGAGCGCCCGACTATTAAGCACGCAAGCGTGAAGGGAACGATGAGCCAGAACCACTGGATGATGGAGTGCCACCTCATCGATGTCCCAGCGGGTAGGATGCCGCTTCTCCGCAAGATAGAACTCATTATAGTCAGTACCGATAAGCCACTGACCTAATGGGGTACTCCGGACTCGGTAGTGGAGAACCGCCTTTATATCAGCGATAGAGCAAGCCGATGCCGGGCTCAAGTCAATACTAAGCAGTTTTTTAATAAAGGAAAAAATATGACAATGTGCATCATTAAAACCAGGCACCACCGTTTTACCCCGGCAGTTAATTACCCTGGGTTTAACTCCAGTAATTGAGTCCAACATTTCATTACCGGCGACCAGCGAAACCCGGTCACCGGTAATAGCCACCAGCTCAGCGGCAGGCTGCCTGTGGTCCATTGTTAAAACATTAGCGTTCTTAAGGATGAGATCTATGCCTGGCATTTTTATTTAACTCTTTGACCGCACAGCTACAAGGTAGTATACTACACAACCTTGAAATCCAAAAATAAATGTAGTATAATTACGTTTTGATGGAACCGATAAGAGAATAGGTGAACCCGAACCTTTAAGCTAGTCCGGCGAGGCTGGTAAGGGGAAGTAAAGGAAGTCAAATGACTAGACCTCTTGCCAATAACCGCAAGAGGTATTTTTTATGTCAAATAGAATCATAATGACCCCGGGTGATATCAAACGAACACTGGTACGTATTGCTCACCAAATTATAGAACGGAATAAGGTTATTGATCATCTGGTATTAGTCGGCGTGCATACTCGAGGTGTGCCTTTAGCTAAACGGCTAGCCACCAATATAGAAAGCTTCGAAGGATTAAAGATACCAGTGGGCACTTTAGACATCAGCCTCTACCGAGACGACCTTTCCTCCTTAACTCTACAACCCGTCGTTCCCCGCACTGATTTTTCGGTCAGCATCGACAGTAAATCCATAGTATTAGTTGACGATGTCCTCTATACCGGACGAAGTGCTCGGGCAGCTATGGGTGCCATTATTGACCTGGGTCGGCCTCAGTCGATTCAACTAGCGGTGCTTATAG
>CAYFEZ010000209.1:0-2761 GCA_964342215.1 uncultured Dehalococcoidales bacterium
ACCTGGCCGGTATGCAGCGAAACGGTCGTACTGAGGTGGCGCGGACGCAGTGCAAGCTGGTGGCCGGGCCGTGGAGCCACCCGACTTTAGGCCAGCGGAAGGTCGGCGACATAGACTTCGGACCCCAGGCCCCGATAGATCTGAACGACGTGATAATCCGCTGGTTCGACTACTGGCTGAAGGGGCTGCCCAACGGCGTCGACAGAGAGCCGGCGATGCGTTACTTCGTCATGGGCTGCAATCAATGGCGGCATGCCGACAGCTGGCCGCCGCCGCAGACCGAACCGCGCGAGTATCGTCTGAGCAGCGGTGGCAACGCCGGGTCCGCCGAGGGGGATGGGGGTCTCGAGGGAAGCGCGCAGGGCGGTGGGCCCAGCGACGGCGGAAACAGTTCGGCAGGTGAGCGGAACGCAGCGTCACCAGCTCCCACCGATTCATATGTGTACGACCCGCGAGATCCTGTTCCCACTCTGTGGAGCCGGGAGCTGTTTACCTCACCGGCGGATCGCCGGGTGCTCGAGCACCGCAAGGACATCCTCTACTACCGCAGCGCGCCACTGGAGAAGGCGGTGGAGATTGCCGGCTATCCAGAGGTCGTGCTGTTCGCCTCCTCCACTGCGACGGATACAGATTTCTTCGCTCGTCTGGTAAACGAGTATCCAGCGGACGATACAGCACCGTCAAATGAGCTGACGACCGGCGAGGGCGACACAGGTGCAGCGTCCAAGTCACCACCAAAGGGACCGGCCCTGGAGATCAGCTACGGCATGGTGAGAGCGCGGCATCGAAACTCCCTGGATGTCGATGAGTTGCTTACTCCGGGGGAGGTCGTCGAGATCAGGGCCAAACTGGGACCCACTGCGTGCCGCTTTCAGGAGGGCCACCGCATCCGTCTGGAGATTACCAGCAGCGATTTTCCCAACCACGATCGCAACCACAATACGGGCCGCAACGACCTGGCCGATGCAGAGCTGGTGTCAGCTCAACAGACGCTGCACTACGCCTCCGAGTACCCCTCGTGTCTGATTCTTCCCGTGGACAGCCAGACAGAGTAGATAGAGACTGTATGTAGTACGCCTCGGGCAGGTGGATCTCTTTCGCTGCAAGCTCTCTATCCGGGAGCGGTGTCCCCGGAGGTGTGCGCGCTGATCCACCGCTGATCGCCCCTCGAGACCGTCAACAAGAACCCGGCTTGCCGTCTCGAGCGCCGTCGTGGCGGCGGACAGCGATGAGGGAACCACTCCTGTCGACTGGCCCCGCCGCGACGGGAACAAAGGCTAGCCAGCAACCTATCCGTGCAGATGGCTTGATTCTGAGGCCCGTTTTCTACAGTATGAATTCGTATCTCCCGTTATTTCAATGGTTTACGGCGACGCAATTCCCCTGTGGCACCAGGCGCCAGGGACCGTTGATTCCCGAGTTGCCGCAGTTAGGGGACCGTCTGAATCGTCGGGGGCATGGCCACGCCGACGGCTCGGAAGACGGCGCTGCAACTCCCTTTGGCTTCGCTGCGGAGTAGGAAGCGTTTTTGTTGGTGTTCGACTTCCACGTATTGCAGGGCCTCTAGATCGCGAAGGATCTCGCGCCACTCGAGTTTGTCGCCCTGGAGCGCCAAGCGGTCGTGCAGTTCCTTGCGCAACATCAGCGCCAGAAAACTACAGAACACATGGCCGCGGATCGTTTCGTCATGGTGGTGATAAATGGGTCGCGTCTCCAGCAGCGTCTTGGCCGTGCGGAACATCTCTTCCACCATCCATAGCTGTTTGTACTTCAAGGCCACGTCCTCGGCCGACATCTTGTCCAGGTCCGTTTGCAGAACCCACTTGCCGTCGAAGCGCGCCTCGCGTTTCACCTTGGCCTCGTCGATGGCGAACTTCTTGCCGTCGTCCCGCAGGTATTTGCGGTATCCTTTGTTACCCAGCATCGACTTGGCGCTCTGTTTGACTTGCTCACGTAACGCCGACAGGATCGCCTCCCGATCGGCGCGATCCTTTTTCGCCTGCTCCTCGTTCAGGCAGACCACGTAACGACGGTCGTCGATGCGCACTTGCTTTACCTTCAAGGGCGACGGATCCGTACTCTTGTCTCGCGCTTCGTGGACCACGTGGTAACGACCGCCGTGCGAGAGGACCGTTTCGTAAATCTCTTTCACGTTCCGCAAGCGGGCGCCCAGAATGAAATGCACCTGGCGCTCGTTCCCCTGTAACTGAGCGATCGTCTCTTTGCTGATCATTCCCCGGTCGGCCACGATGCAGATCGAACGGATGTGAAAGCGCCTTCGCAGCCGATCGACGATCGGGATCAGCGTCTTCACGTCGGTGACATTGCCGGGCCACAGTTCGCAACACAGTGGCCGCCCCTCGCCGTCGAGGACCGCGCCCACAACCATCTGCTTGCGATCCGGGCGGTGATCCTTGCTGTGACCGTATTGTCCCAGGTCGGTTCCCCCTTCGCCCTCAAAGTAGATGGACGTCGTATCGAAGAAGACCAGCTCCAATTCGCTGAACAGGTCTCGGCGGTGGTCAAACAGGCTTTCCTCAAAGGCGTCCTTCGTGCAGCGCGGAGCAAACGGCGTGGCGCCCTCTTGTTGCTCTGGCGGCAACGACTCTCCCAGCCAAGCCATGGCGCGGTAGATCTGGTGCAAGGGGATCGTTTCGGTGCCCGGAATCTCGTGGTCCTGTTTCCAACCCAACAGGCAGGAGCGATCGCTGCCGGAAACAAACAGCCGATGCAGCACGGTCAGAAACAGAATGCGCTCGAC
>CAYFEZ010000210.1:0-2760 GCA_964342215.1 uncultured Dehalococcoidales bacterium
CTCCGAGGCAAGGGAATCATCCTGCTCCCTCTCTGCTCAATCAGATCCTGGCGGAGAGGGTGCCCGGCGTAATCACCACCACCACAGGCCAATTGTTCGCCATGGCCCGCAAGTCTTCTCTGTGGATGCTGAGCTTTGGGCTGGCCTGCTGCGCCATTGAAATGATGTCTACCTACATGGCCCATTACGACTTCGACCGGTTTGGCGTGGTGACGTGGCCCTCGCCCCGCCAGTCGGACCTAATGATAGTTGCAGGGACGGTGGCCAAGAAGATGGCGGACCCCATCCGGCTGCTTTACGAGCAGATGCCGGAGCCAAAATGGGTTATCGCCATGGGCAGCTGCGCTACCAATGGAGGGCCCTACTACCGGTCCTACTCAGTGGTGATGGGGGTAGACCACGTTGTCCCCGTGGATGTGTATGTTCCGGGTTGCCCTCCCCGCCCGGAGGCATTGCTGTACGGTATCCTCAAGCTCCAGGAAAAGATCATGCAGGACGCCAGAGAAAGTGGCCGATAACAGCAACGCTCAACCATCGGACCCGGCTCAGGCCGGACTCCAGGGCCTGAGCCGGTCCAACCGGGAGCTGCTGGCAGCTTCCGGTGAGATGTTTAAAGAGTTCCATCCGAAAGTGGGCGTCCTCCACGACCTTCCCCAGATAGCCATCGAACCCGGGGACACCGAGAGGGTGTGCCGGTTGGCCAAGGAGGACCCCAGGCTTGCATTGAAACAGCTCCTGTGCTTGGCTTGCGTGGACTACAAGGAGTATTTCCAGCTCGTCTACTTCCTGCGTTCACTCGAGCCAAAAAGGCTCCTGGTGGTGAAGACCGATGTCCCCTACGACGACCCCCGCGTGCCGTCGGTGACCCCTGTCTGGAGGGCCGCTGAGTGGTACGAGCGAGAGGCCCACGAGCTTTTCGGGGTGTTGTTTGACGGCCACCCCGGCCTGGAGCCCCTCTTGCTGTATGAAGGCTTCGAAGGGTTTCCCGGCCGTAGAGAGTATCCGTTCAACGATTATCAGGAGTTCTAGCGGGTGATGGAGCGGCTGGTTTTGACCGCCCGGGTGGCCTGGGAGGACGGCGGCTACGTGGCCAGCGTGGACCGGCTCCCTCTGAAGGGCTCGGGGGATTCTGTGCGGGAAGCTCAGGACCAACTGGTCCATCATATGAGGGCCTGGATTGAGACCCACGACGGGCAGGATGACCTGGAGCAGGCCCTGGCTCAAGCCGGATTCGACGGGGTGGAAGAGGCTACAGATCTGCAATTGGAATTCGTGGAATAGCCCGGCCGGAGCCCAAGATGATGGACCACCCGCCGGCACTCAGGCTGACGTTAAGGACCTGAAGGGCTCCGATCGGCGCCCAACGCATTGAGCGAACATTTGAAGATGGCAGAGATCCGCAGCGAAACAAAACCCGGCATCGAGCCCTTGGAGATGCTGCTCAACATGGGGCCGCAGCACCCGTCTACCCACGGCGTGTTCCGCCTGGTGCTGTGGGTTGATGGTGAAAAGATCGTGGACCTGGAGCCCCACATCGGGTACCTCCACCGGGGCTCGGAGAAGCTGTGCGAGGGGGAGCAGTTCCATCAGGTAATTACCCTCTTCGACCGGATGGACTACATCGCCAACTTCAACAACGAGCACGCTTATTGCATGGCCGTGGAAAAACTGATGGGGCTCGAGGTTCCCGAGCGGGCCGAATACGTGCGGGTCATACTGTGTGAATTGAACCGCATTGCGAGCCACCTGGTGTTCGTGGCCACCATGGGTCTGGATGCCGGGGCGATGACGCCCTCCATGATCTGCTTTCGGGGCCGGGAGCGCATCCAGGCGCTCTTCGAGGCCGTCTCCGGCGCACGGATGATGCACAACTACTTCCGCATCGGCGGTCTCAAGGAGGACCTGCCGGAAAACTTCGATCAGCTTATCGCCGGCCTCTTGCCGGTGGTTCGTAAGGACGTGGAGGAGGTGGACCGGCTCTTGACCTTCAACGAGATATTCCTGGCGCGGCTCAAGGACTTGGGGGCTATCTCCGTCGAAGACGCCATCGACTACGGGTTCACCGGCCCCTGCCTCAGGGCCTGCGGCGTGTCCTCCGACCTGCGTAAGGACGAACCCTATTCGGTTTACGACCGCTTTGAGTTCGACGTGCCCGTCGGGCTGGACGGCGATTGCTGGGACCGCTTCTACGTCCGGGTCAAGGAGATGTACGAGTCCTTGCGGATCGTTCAGCAGGCGGTGGAGCAGATGCCGCAGGGGAACGTCGTCTCTTCCCTGGGACGCCGGCTGATACGCCCTCCGAAAGGGGAGGTCTACACCCGGTCGGAAAATCCACGGGGTGAGTTGGGTGTTTATCTGGTCAGCGACGGTACCGACAAGCCCTACCGGGTAAAGGTCCGGCCTCCCTCCTATTGCAACCTCTCCGCCATCAAGCACATGCTGAGCGGCGTCTGGCTGGCCGACTCCGTGGTGACCCTCGGTTCCCTGGACATTGTGCTGGGCGAGGTGGACCGCTGATGCTGGCCATACCCGTACTTGCCGTCAGCCTGGGGACCGTTGGCTGGATCGTCGTCGGGCTGCTGGCCATGTTTGCCGCGCTGGCGGTGGTGGTACTGTCGCTGATCTGGCTGGAGCGCAAGGTGCTGGGGCGGCTGCAGCGCCGCCTGGGCCCAACCCGCACCGGTCCCATGGGCTTGATGCAGCCCATCGCCGACACCCTAAAGCTGATCGCGAAAGAAGACATCATTCCGACCTCCTCGG
>CAYFEZ010000211.1:0-2759 GCA_964342215.1 uncultured Dehalococcoidales bacterium
TGCAACTTTAGCTCCATTACGTTGAGTGGGCACCATAAACAAACATAGGCAAGCAACGGGCGCAAACCAATACGTTTCAGTTTTACCCAGCGCCACCGAACAACATCCTTTCCTCACTGGTTACCTGACAAACTGGGTATCTTTTTCCTTCTACTAGAAGATTGCACATCCTCTGCCATAACCACTCCTGTTGTCAATTACATTTTTAAGCACTGACTGACTTGGTGCATACGACTTTAGTCAGAAATCTAAATCATTTCCTTTAACTTCCGCGGGTCCACCACTCGAACCTGCTGACCATCGAGCTTGATGGCCCCGGCCTTCTCCAGAGCCCTCAGCACCCTGCCTACTACGTCCCGAACCGACCCCACCATTGCCGCCATTTCGTCCTGAGTCAAACGTAATATAGGCAAAGGTCCTCCTTCAGCCACCGCTAAGTCCAGCAACATTTTAGCCAGTCGGCTAATTACATTACGAAAAGAAAGGTTCTCAACTACCATGGTCAAGTGACGCAATCGTGCTGCCAACACTTTAATAATAGCTCGTGCAGGCGGGCAATTAGCCAGTAGAGAAAGTACCGTTTCCTTAGGCACGATGTAGACTGTGGATGGTTCCAGAGCAGAACCACTAGCCGGGTTAGGCCCACCATCAAAAACGGGAACATCATTAAAACTGTCCCCTGACCCGGCAACCATCAACACCTGCTCCCGCCCTTCCTGGGAACTTTTAAAAATACGGATTCGCCCCTGTTTAACCACATACAGACCTCGACAAGACTCTCCTTCCAAGAAAAGAATCTCCCCTTTATCAACGGAAAGTTCCGAAACTTCATTCCTTACTCTTTCTATTTCCTCGGTACTCAATGTACCAAAATAAGGCAAAGACCTCAGGAAATCAATAGATGAAGGCATGCACAGACCCCCACGAACATATTAATAACTTTCAAATCATACCACATAAGAGGAGCCTCTGCATAGATAGTATGGTTTTTGTGACAAAAGTCGTATACACTTTAGTGAGGAAAAGCTATATTCGAAGTGTTATAATAGGCAGAGGAAGAGAGATGTGAATATGGTATCGGATAAGTCATGCCCTGGGTCTCGCACCATACGCCAGCCGGTTCCGGAAAATGTCAATTGTCCCCACTGCGATAAGGAGGTAGAAATCTGGTCTGATGAGTTGAGAGCTACCTGCCCCGACTGTGGCACTAGAGTATTTCGAGAGCAGCAGCCTTCTTGCATAGACTGGTGTCCTCATGCCAAAGAGTGCGTGGGTCCCGAAGTCTACGAAAGGCTAAAATCAGGCATAGAAGTAGACCTTCCAGAAACAAATAACCCTCTGGATATTATCACAAGGGAGCACGAACGTATACTTGAGAATCTTAATCTCTTACGGGCAGCCTCTTTGTGCCTCAGATTAGGTAATTTAACTCCCGAGTCACCCGTTCGAGGCAAAGGTATCGATTATTCAGCTCAGGCATTGGATTTCTTAAATAAAGAACTAAGATTACATTTCCACCGGGAAGAGAAAGTTCTCTTCCCGGTCATAGAGAGTCATATTGGGGTTAAAAAAAGCCCAACGCAACTGCTCCTTGAAGAACACGGCAAAGTGTGGCAGTATTACAATCGGCTCAAAGAGAAACTGGCAAAGCTACCAAAAGACGGGAGCAAACCGTCTCCCGCAATTCTTGCTGCAGTTCAGGAAAACAGTAGCCAAATAATACGTTTTCTTCAGGAACATATTAAGAAGGAGAACGAGTCCCTTTTGCCTTTATCCGAAAGTCTGCTAAAAAAGGAAGAAATGGATGAAATCGCCAGCAAATGGAAGGCATTGAGCTCCTGAATGAGCAGCGGTAAAATCCCAAGCAAAAAGAAATGGGAAAAACTTTAATAACAGGAGGTAGAAAATGAGAGCAAAAGTAGAGGCCGCCCTGGACAAAATTAGACCGACCCTGAGGGCAGATGGGGGTGATGTCGAGTTAGTCGATGTCAAAGATGGCGTAGCCACCGTAAGACTCACCGGTGCCTGTGGTAGTTGTCCAATGTCAACCATGACCCTGAAAAATGGGGTGGAAAAGGTAGTAAAGGAAGAAGTACCCGAGATCAAAGAACTGGTGGCTGTCTAAACCAAAATTGGTCCGTAAATCATTAACGCTAAAGCTAAAAGGATCCTCTATATAGTATAGTGCTAGGGGAGACATACCAATTAGGAGACAGCACAGACCTTGGGCTAGAGGCAAAACCGTGTCATAGGTCTGCATATGTTGTAGTGCCTGAACAGATAAATAACTAAAATGGAAAAGGAAAGAGAAGCCCAAATGGACGCCGTAAAAACAATTGATGTCAAAGGATTAGGTCATATGGAAAGAGAAGGGTTGATTTTCCTTGGCATTCAGGCACTTAAGGCTAATGAAACAGCCCGGCTTGTGGTGGCATTTAATCCTATGCCACTGGTCTACATGT
Organism: uncultured Dehalococcoidales bacterium; assembly: GCA_964342215.1. Lineage (GTDB taxonomy): Bacteria > Chloroflexota > Dehalococcoidia > Dehalococcoidales > CAYFEZ01 > CAYFEZ01. The sequence continues at coordinate 2,463 of CAYFEZ010000211.1, forward strand.
TAACCACACAGGGCGAGGTTGAGATTGCCTACGAAAAAGAAGGGCCTGATGAATGGATTCTACTGATAACCAAGGTTACCCCCGGGGTAGATAAAAAGGAACAATTAATTGGATGTTAAAAATCAGGAAAACAATCTCTAGTAATGGACCCTAGCTGGGGTTAACAATGGAGAAGTATTTAAACAAAAACATTAAAGAGATAATCAGCCAATTTCCGAAGGTACAAGATACCCTTGATGAATATAATATTGGCTGTGCTCCATGTAGCGTCGGTTCTTGTTTGTTAAAGGATATTGT
>CAYFEZ010000212.1:0-2733 GCA_964342215.1 uncultured Dehalococcoidales bacterium
GAACCCATAAATAACAGAGAGGTTTTGCCGGTATATTTCCAATCTCCACGAAATATTATCTCTACCAGGAAAAAAACAGCAACAAAGGGGAAAAAGTAGAGTAACGCATAGAGTAGCCAGTTACTCATCAGTCCGTAGATAAAGGTGAATATAAGCATATGGAGTAATCTACGTTCTTTCTCCTCCAAAATCTTGATTAAATACAGCATTAGCAGGGGGAAAAGGACAAAGGCGGGAAAAAAGGCGTAGGCTCCGATTTGAAACCAGACAATCGTTATCCCATTTACCGCATAAACAAAGGGGATTATGAGCTTGGCTATATTGGAACTGGTAATCCGTCCCAAGAGGATGCGCATAGTTATTGCGGAAAGAGGCATAATGGATAGCCAGAAAATGCGCTGCGCCATAGCGGCATTACCCCCAAACAGGGAGGTCAGAACAGACATGATAATAAAATCGCCAGGACCCAAAGAATCATAGTTACCCAGCCCCATGTGTGTCCACGAAGAGGAAAAAGCTTCGTAAGCATCACCCGGAACGTGATACCAAGGTACCAAATCCATCAGGCAGAGCATTGCCCAGTGGAAAAGGTCCCTGTAGACATAGCCAAATACCACGATGATGGCAACCAGAAACACGATGATGGGCCACCGGTCCCTCACTTTGGATTGCAGCAAATTCTTCAAACCGTCAAGATTCATCTTTAATAAACCGTGATAATATCATCGCCGGGGTATTACTAGCCGTCCCCGCTAAAGCGTCCCCTATATTGTCTCAAGCCGTAAAAGATGTGCGGAAAAATGTTTTGGGGGTCATATTTGAAGATCAGTCTCAGAATGTGGAACGCATTAGCTAGAAGAGACTTATTCTTATCAAAAAAAGCGAGATAAGCTCGGCACTTTATGTTTGCCAATTCAAAAGCACGGATTCTTTCTTTTTCACTGAAGCCATCTGTTTCAAAAACAGAGGATAGTTTGCCTCCGAAATGAAAGCCTTCTTCCCAACCTCGAATTATCTTAGCTTCGCTATTTACCCAACTCCAAGCCCTGGTACCGGGATAAGGCACAAACAAGTTCCAAATGGCTCCCTCTAACGGGAGCTTTTTGCTAAGCTCTACCGATGATTTAATTTTTTGTAAATTATCACCCGGCAGACCAACTATGAAAAATCCCGAGACTTTAATTTTGTGGCTGTGCAGGATGCTAATCGCTTGTCTAATATCATCTACCTTCTCTCCTTTTTTAATATTATCAAAGACAGCCTCATCCAAACTTTCAATTCCTATGCTAACACTATCACAGCCTGATTCTTTCATTAGAGCAACTGACTCTTCATCGAGCCCCTTTGCTCTGATTCCATTAGGGCAAGACCAACTCATACCTATCTCGTGCTTGAGCAAAAGCTTGCAGATTTCTTTGACCCTATCAATATTTTGCGTGAAATTATCATCCGAGATTTCAAATCTCATTGACTTATACTTTGACTTGGCAAATTCTAATTCCCTTATCACACTTTCAGGAGTTCTAAATCTCCATTTCTTCCCGGATATTAGACGGACACAACAGTATACGCATGAATAGGGACAACCTCTACTCGTAACCAGTGGGTATTCTGCAATTGTCCCGTTGAAAGAATCAAAAAATTCATAACTTGGATAAGGCAAGGAATCCAAATCAGCAATAGATCCACTTTCAGGATTGGTTATTATTTCTCCGCCATCCCTGTACACTATCCCTTTAATGTCCCGTAAAGCCAGACCGTTTTCCATAACGTTGGCGATTTTGATCAAAGTTTCCTCCCCCTCCCCAATTACTCCTATACTGAAGTTAGGGTTGTCATTAAGGAAATTATATCCGTCCACAGCTATGTGAACTCCCCCGCAAATAAGGTCTTTCCTGCCGAGAATATCTGAAATTTCACGGGCGCTGCGAGCCACCGAAGACTTAATTGATATACCAATCAAGTCATAACTTTTTATAGAATCTAATCTATTCCTAAAGTCTTTTGTATTATCGTTTAGATCAATGACCTTTACTTGATGGTTTTGGTTGATCAACGAGGATGCTATATACCCCAAGCCTACATTCAATCCTTTGGTCACCCCTGGTGGATCAATCAGGCAAATCTTCATTTTGTCTCTTTATCTCTCCTTAGTTATGATGTCTAGCTAAAGTAAATTTCTCCATCGCAGCTAGAACATCATCTGCAACCTCACCAATTGGTTTATCCGAATCTATAATTGTGTCATACTTTAATCTCCGAGCAATCTCAGCGATACGAAGCCCTCTAGACTGGTAAAACTCAACAGTCTGGTGCCACTCTGATGGGTCATCCCTTTTTCTAAGGTAAGCTACCTCAGGAGACACAGTTAACAAAATCAAAACATCGGGTCTAGGAAAACTCAGGAAGAGCTTCTCTATGAACCTGTTTTTATAATGCCTATAGTCAAAGATGGCGGGTATATCATAAGGCCATCGGTCATGAACTATAATCCCTCTCTTGACCTTAAAGTATAAGTAAGTAATGAAGTTGTCTAACCAGACTAAGAAGTAGTATATACCTGTATATAACCGTTTACTTTGATCCATTTTCCGGAGGGACTGTTCTTTGGCTCTTTCTACCTTCTTACTCCCGACTAACCTACCAACCAGCCTGAACATCGGCTTAAGCAGAATAAAATCAAGCTCGTGGTGATATATCACCTTACGTCCCTGCTTCTGCAACCTGTCTACC
>CAYFEZ010000213.1:0-2721 GCA_964342215.1 uncultured Dehalococcoidales bacterium
GACTACGGCCAGGGCTACCTGATCGACATGAACATCTGGCTCGCGCCCTTCGACCTGGGCGTCAGCCAGCACGTGGTCCTGCGGGCCGTGCCCGAGGTGCAGCACAACATCTACAGCATCACGCTCAACATCCGGCGCCTCAGCGGCGAGGACGCCTCGTGGCGGCGCGTCAACCAGCGCTTCATGAACGTGATTCGCAAGCAGTTCCTGATCTGGCGTACCGTCGACGCCGAGGCCAAGGACGACTATCGCCGGCAGGGCGCCGAGATCGTGAGAGGACTCCAGACCGAGGTGACGGTGTAGGGCCCGGTAGCGCTGGCGCCCGCGCGGCGCCGTCCGGTCGAGGTCGGCGGCCCCCGGCGCCGGGGCGGGGGGGCCGCCATCGACCATTCAGGGAGGTAATCGTCCAGTGCTTGGACGCAAGAACGGCAAAGATCCCAACGCGGAACTCGAAGACTATAGAGCGATGATGGAGACCCCGTCTGAGTTCGAAGACGGGTTCACCATCAAAGCGGTCCTCGGGGTGCTCTTTGTTGCCTTCATCATGGTGCCGGGCAACATGTACCTCAGCCTGATGATCGGCGGGTCCCTGGGCGCGGCCGCGGAGTGGGTGACCATCATCCTCTTCGCCGAGATAACCAAGCGTTCCTTCAGCAGCCTGAAGCGTCAGGAGACCTACCTGCTCTTCTACGTGGCCTCGTCTCTGATCGCGGCCGAGACCGGAGCCTTCGAGGGCCTGCTCTACAGCCAGTACCTGGTCCAGTCGCCGGCGGCCAAGCAGTTCGGCATCGCCAATCTGATCCCCAACTGGGTCGCCCCGCCGGCGGGCTCACCAGCCCTGCTGGAGCGCACCTTCCTGCACCGCGACTGGCTGGTGCCCATCATCCTGCTGGTCGCGGGCATGGTGATCTCGCGCGTCACCTGGTTCACCATGGCCTACGCCCTCTTTCGGCTCAACTCGGACTACGAGCGGCTGCCGTTCCCGTTCGCGCCCGTGGCCGCCCAGGGCGCCACCGCGCTGGCCGAGACCACCCAGGGCCAGGAGACCTGGCGCTGGCGCGTCTTCTCGGCCGGGGCCATGATCGGGCTGGTCTTCGGCACCATCTATGTGGCCCTGCCGGCCATCACCGGAGCTCTGCTGACCGAGCCCATCCAGCTGATTCCCATTCCGTTCATCGACCTGACACCGGTTACGGGCAACTTCATTCCCGCCACCCCCCTCGGCTTCACCGCCCACCTGGGGCCGATATTCGCCGGTCTGGTGGTGCCTTTCTGGGGCGTGGTCGGAACCTTCATCGGGGTGATCGCCGCGGCCATCGCCAACCCCCTGCTCTACGACGCGGGGTACCTGACCCACTGGCAGCCCGGCATGGACACCATCAACACCTTCTTCGTCAACAACGTGGATTTCTGGATGAGCTTCGGGATCGGCACCACCTTCGCCATCGCCATCATCGGTCTGTTCCAGGTGGTGCGCGCGGTGCAGACTCGGAAGAGGGAGGCGGCGGCAGGGGAGGGCCGGTCGACCACGGTGCCCGCCGGACGTGGGGACTTCCCCATTTGGCTCGCCATGGCGCTCTACACCGCGGCCACGGGCGGCATCATCCTGATCGCCTACCTGCTGCTGCCCGAGTTCACCGGTTCCATCCGCATCATGGGCTTTTTCATCTTCTTCGGCTTCGTGTTCACCCCCTTCCAATCCTTCGTGAACGCGCGGCTGGTGGGCATGGTGGGACAGACCGTGTCCATACCCTACGTGCGGGAGGCCACGATCATCCTGTCGGGCTATCAGGGGGTGAACATCTGGTTCATTCCCTTCCCGTTGGGCAACTACGGGGCCATGACCCAGAAGTTCCGCGAGATCGAGCTGACCGGGACGAAGTTTACCAGTATCATCAGGGCCGAGCTCTTCATGGTGCCCATCGTCCTGTTCACCAGCTTCCTTTACGGCTCCTACATCTGGAAGCTGGCGCCCGTCCCGTCTGCCTCCTATCCCTATGCCCAGCTCATGTGGCGGCTGCGCGCCTATCAGCAGTGCCTCTTCATCACCGGCACCATGAAGAGCCAGCTCGACATCGCCGAGGGCCGGACCCATGCCACCTGGGTCCCGGCCAATCTGCTCCAAAAGAAATTCTGGTACTGGCGGGCCCGGCTGGTTGACAAGCAGTGGCTGGAGACCGACGGCACCCGGGGAAGGGCCGGCCCATGGACGCCGACCCTGAGCTTCCTGCCCTGGTACGAGGGCGAACCGGACGAACTACCGACGCGGATCACCCGGGAGATGATCACCGAAGATCCCTCCGGGGTGACCGTGGTGACCGATCTGCCGGCGCTCACGCTCTACGGCCCGGATGACGGCGCCCCCGCGAACGGTGCCATCATACGGGAGGCCAGGCCCCTGCTGGGGGTGCGCGCCTCGACCCCGGTCCCCGACGGGTTCGAGTTCTACTTCGCGGTGGATGAGGATCCGCTCTTCAGCAGCGCCTGGATTCAGCGCTCCACCGACGAGCCCTGGCTCTTCAAGGCGCTCAAGCCGTGGGTGATCTTCAGCGGGACCGCCTTCGGCTTGATCGGGTATTCTCTGTTGACGCTGCTGGGACTGCCCATTCTGCTGATCTTCGGGTTCGTGCGCTCGCTGACCGTGTTGCCCCACTTCGTGTTCACCGAGATCATCGGCGCCATGCTGGCGCGCTACTATTTCTGGAAGAAGTACGGCAAGCA
>CAYFEZ010000214.1:0-2718 GCA_964342215.1 uncultured Dehalococcoidales bacterium
GACAGGCACGCCTGATGTCTATTCCACTACCATTGAGTATGTAAAGCTGAATACCTACATCGGGTATATGCTCTTCTTTCACCTGGGTGCTGGATTTAATCTCGATCATATCATAGCTACCTACACTGTTGCGCGTCAGAATATCGATGCGGGTTCTAATATCATCGTGACCGAAAGCTGCTTCGTACATTGCTGATACTCGTGAATCGGCCAGAGCGGCCTGTGTCGATCTCATGGCGTCACCGTGACGGAAGTACTCCTCTGCAATCAGCAGTCCTCCTGGGAAGAGCCTTCTGGCTAGAGTCCCGAATTCAGTTCCGGTATCGAATACCGCCTGTTGTTGTTCGTCCGGTGGTGTCGCCAGCTGGCGGTGAAAGCACTCAAGATAAAGTCGTTTATGGCATTGTAGACCGGACATGAAACGAGACTTGGATAGAGGAGGAATCTGATCTCTATTGTCGTTTTTCATATCTTCTCCTGTCACTTCACGCCTAACCGTCAAGTAATGTAGAATGGTGCCATCATCACATACAGCGAAGATATCGGAGGCAGAGCCCCCCTAACACCCTAGTGTGGATTTGTAGTGTCGCTATTCATTGAAGTCAGGTGCTGCATAAGCAAAGAGTCGGGTGGGGGGTTAATACCCCAAACTCTTGCTGAATGTGTTCTTGAATCAACGTTTTCAACTCCCTGCAAGTGGCGGCATAATTCGTTTCTTTGCGGTAGTCTAAAAGACGATAATCCACTTGGCCTTTTAGGAATTTTAGGCGCATTTGTTCAGCGTAAAACTCCCCCATTGCCTTCCGCCACGGATAGGACTTAAAGTCAGGGGTGTAAACGTGGAATAGTATCAATTTTTTGTAACATTTGTATCCGGGTTCATTGGTCCTGCCTCTATTTCCACAGCCAGCAGCGCATTATCATTGGAGAGCATCCCATCACTCCTCGGCCCTTGGGGTGGAAAGCCCTCAATTGCCTGATGTGCGTTCTTAAACACAATATCATCCGAAGAGAATTTAGAGAGGAAACAAATGATATTTTTCTCAAGACTTTTCCAAATAGACACTTTATCGCCCTTCTCGCTTATACCGCTTGTTACAATCCTCATTTTACAATATGATCATTGGTAAAACAAAATCAAGTTAGTATTTAATAGGGCACTACCGTTCATCAAAATTATGTGGTTAGCGAACGGAAGGGTGAGTTAAATTTGCGTAAAATCAGTTTTCGGTTGCCTAAGATGCGGGAAAGAAGCCACAAAAAATGAGGGTAGAGGCTGGTAGTTTGCATTGCTTCGGTGTGTGAAACGGGATTCTAAAAATTAAGTGATAAGAGTTTTAAAATTAAAGGGCAGCAATGCTTGACATAACAGTAGCTCTAGCCGGGGGTTATGAGACCAAAGCGGCAGTATTCCTTAATACACCACGATATGAACCACTGTATAATATAAATATAACTTATTTTCAGTCCTCTTTCCGAATTACGAATAATGTATTCTCGTCGAACCAATGAATCCGTTGAACGTCCTCAAATTTGTTCTTAATCTTTTGCGTGAATCCTGCTATTGCCTCCTGCAATTCTTCTGGTGAATAAAGAGAGAAAGTAGAGTAGTGGTGAGCTATTGCCCTCGTTACAAGCTGTGCCAAGCTTGATGTACGCCCGTATTTAAAGTATTCGATGGAGTTAATGCCTAAGGTTGGGATTACCGCTACTGCTTCAGCTAACTCGTTTACTGTGTAGAGACGAGTTTCTTTCTTGTGAAAATAGGGGAAATAGTGACCCCAGATATTTTTCTTATTTTGCTCTGGAATCCTGGTGTAGATAAAAAGGTAACCACCGTCTTTCAAGGTTGTGGAACTCTTCTGCAAGAAATTGGGAAGATTGAAATGGTGTATTGCGTTGAACGTGCATATACAATCTAGAGTATTATTCGGAAATGGCAAGTTTTCTGCTTCGGACTGTATGGAAGTGAAATTACTGACGCCGTGCTTGAGTAAATATTCGTCTAGTGCCTCTAACATGTTAGAGTTGGCATCAGCACATGTCAGGTGTAGTTTATCACCCAGATAACTGTGTAGAAGCAGGTCATACCTTCCGGTACCACAGCCTACATCAACCGCTTCAATGGAAACTAATTGTTCCAGTTGCTTGGCAATAAAAGCTATGGGTTCCGGATCAGTTGCCCGAAGGTCATGGTATATTGGGGCAATTCTAGAAAAATGGTGATGGCTCGCCGGTAGTGCCGAATAGTTTGGATCTACCTTATTTATAATTTGTGCGCACACTTAAATACTCCTTGAAAGTCAGATATCCAATAGGGGGGGTTCCGTATTGTAATGGGCTGTACTTAGCAGTTACACAGACCCGTACTGGCTGAAATACATTTGTGAGGGAACCTAAATATTATTCTCAGCATGACACTCCACCATACATTATTACTAAATTAGGTGGCTTTGTCAATAGGATGGGTTCCCTTTATAGATTTAGTCCTACGGTATGAATTATAAAAAATAAAGGTCTGATGTGATTTTGGTGGTACAATTATCCGAAATGATGTCAGTGTTCTGAGGGCATGGCTTAACACACTATGATCAGTTAGATTGCCCTCAACACTAGTAAACACAAGGTCATAATGATTATTTCTTCATGTGGGTAATTAGTTCTCCGAACTGCTCTATCAACATGGGGCGTGGGTCAAAGTCAGGCATTTCTGAAAGT
>CAYFEZ010000215.1:0-2716 GCA_964342215.1 uncultured Dehalococcoidales bacterium
TGTTAGGTTCGATATTGAATGTGAAACCGGTGCTAACACTCAAGAATGGGGAGGTGGTGCCGGCTGGACAAGTGCGCAGTCGTTCTAAAGGTATTGGGCGACTAATTGATCTTGTGAAGAATACTGAAAATATTGAGGACCTAGTCGTTGTATACAACACTACCATTGACGAAGCACAAACTATGGTCGAGCGACTTGGCTCTGTATTTAACAAAGAACAGATTAGGTTAGCTAGAATAGGTCCTATGCTGGGAGTGCATATGGGTCCAGGTACGCTGATTGTGGTCATCAGGGAGAAGGTAGTCAGCGTGGGGTAAGTCACATAGAAAGACAATGAAATGAGAATAGGACTCATCTCTGATACTCACATCCCCTTAAATGCGGAAAAGCTGCCGCTTCACTTACCGTGTGTCTTTACCGGCGTCGAACTTATCCTCCACGCGGGGGACATTTATTTAACTTCAGTACTAGATGAGTTGGGAGTGTTGGCTCCGGTACTTGCTGCCTATGGAGACGGAGATGCTCGGATAGGCACAAAGATGGGTGTTGACCTGCGGCTTAAGAAAAGTCATACCATAAATGTTGACGGTGTATACATTGGGTTGGTACATGAGATAAGGTTTCCCGGAGTTTCACTAGAAAAGGTCTTTGATTGTCCCGTAGATATTGTTGTCCGTGGCCATAGCCATGAGGCCAGTATTGAAACCCATCAGGGTGTGACAGTGGTAAACCCGGGCAGTGCCACCCTGCCAAACCACCAGTTAAACAAGGCGGGGACAGTAGCTCTATTAGATATCGTACGGAGGAAGGTAAGTGCTCGAATCGTGCAGCTTGATTGCGAATGGGGTAATAAACAAGGCGGTGGATAAATTCTGATCCATTCAACCATACCCGTAGCTGTAAGTAGTGTGGCTACTCTATTTTAAGCCATACTTTTCCTACACTTGTCCTTATCTTTGTTATTTCTTAAGGTGTTTTCTGATTAGTCCTGCCACTCGAACTCCGCTTTCAGCAGAGCCTGAAGTTCCTGCGAGTCCTACTGACTTTACCGCATCGCCTACATTAAAAAGGTTTGGTATTGGAGTTTCTGCCGATACCTCATATCCATTCCAGGTACGTGCCTCCGGAAACTCATCGTCAATGTCGTGTGATTCTATCTTCAAGATTCTACCGTGTTTTTCAAATTCGGGGAACATTTCCTCTATATCTAACAGACATTGTTGACGTTCATAGTCCACATCCATTGGTAACAGGCAAGAAAGTGGCTTACCAGCTACGTATAACAGATGCTGTCCCGGTGGAGCTAGTTCGGGGCAAGTGTTGGTCAGCGGCACAACAATGGATACCCTCCGATTCCCAATCACAGTTAAAAAGGTGCCTTCTTCCTCCCGCCAGAGAGGCTTGTCGCTGGCAATAAAAATCAACGTCGTAGGACTTGGTCTTATTTTTACCCTTAGTTCTCTTAAATACTCTTCATTGAGGTTTTCTCTGCCAACTAATGACACTGTTTCCTTGGGTCCGATATTGCTAATTACCGATTGGCAGGCTATTTCAACATCTTTCCCATTTCTCTCAACCACTAATCCGGTAGCTGTCTTTTTTGTTACCACAATCTGTTTTGCTGGGCAATTAAGCCAGACATCACCATTGACTCTGATTACTTCTGCTAGTTTCTCCATGGCATCCAGATTAGTTTTAGGGAACATGGAAATGTCACTTACGCCTCCTGTTTTTGACAGGAACAGGAAAAACTGGGATGCTGGTAGTTCCCAGGAGTGTGCCTCAATGACAGCGGCGCAAATCTGGTCAAATATGGCATGAACCAGTTCATTTTCGGTATATTGCAGAAGCCAGTCTCGAAAAGTGAACATCCCTGCTTCCTCTCGTTCACCAAGAGCTTGCTTCAGGCCACCCAAAACCTTTTTCATTGCCACTTCTTTAATAATGTGTCCGGTTAACTGGGATCGGTTGGCTTCAGTTTTTTCCAGCATATCGAGCAGCATCCCTAGCCTTCCCCGACTCGGTAGTTCGTGATCTTTGCCCTCAATCCGGTAGAATATCCGGGGAAGTCGGCGAAGTTGTAGTTTGATCCCAGATTCCTCCATAATTCTTGGTACCCACCCGTCATAGTGAATTATTTTGGCAGCGGTAGTAAGCTTGAAGCCTTCGTAGTCTATGGTGGAGCATCTTCCGCCTACACGGTCTTTACTTTCCACTACCAGTATTTTGTGACCACGCTGAGCTAGGGATACCCCGGCACTCAGGCCTCCCAGACCAGATCCAATAATCACTACATCGTATTTATTTTCCATTTTTTCTCCGAGTGCTGCTAAATCTCCGTTGGTTACATCTTCAAGGGTAATAATATGGCAAAACAATACTGGCAGCGGAGGGATTTTAACCTACGACCAAATGATTGGGAGTGACTGCCTGTCCATTAGTGCCACTGTGCCTCCTTATTATATCACCTTAGTTCGATATTTCCTAGCCCTTATACTGAGTAGATTCAGGATATTTGGGTTCAATTTTTTGCTGTTTGAGGTTTCTCGACTGGCCTGTTCTTTACCCGGCTATAATCTGCTGCACGATAGGGTCTTTGAGATCAAATTGATACTCTGTCCGAATTATCAGTGCGTACTTAAGGGAATGCCTGATGATACCGGTAAAGACTCGTATTATTTCACAGGACGTTATCGATCAGCTATTTAAGCTAATC
>CAYFEZ010000216.1:0-2693 GCA_964342215.1 uncultured Dehalococcoidales bacterium
ACTCTGTGCCGAGCCTGACTCTGTGCCGAGCCTCCCTGTCGAGTCTGATTCCGCGTCGAGCCTGACTTCCTGTCGAGCCTGACTTCCTGCCGAGCCTGACTTCCTGCAGTGTCAATGGTTTAGATTTAGATCGAGCTCGTGGGTGGCACTGACCTCATCCGGATGAGAAGCGCCTTTTCCCGAGGGTTGGGCAACACCAGGCACCTACATCCAACGAACTGTCTGCACGCCGCAGCTGGAAGTACTCCATCGGCGGGGTCTCGTCGTCCTCCTCCATGAGTTGTCGCAGTCGAATCCGGACATTCTCCGGCGCGACCGACACGACGGGCGTGCTGGAGGCTCGAGCACGGTCTCGATCGGCGACTCCATGGCGATCCGCTGGATCGAACGCTGCGAAGCATTGCCTGGCGATTTCCTGACTCGGGGCATGGAATGACGATCAAGCTAGCTTGAGCATCCTCCTGGACCTACGCCCGCTGGGGATGTGAGCCCGGTTGCGGGGAGGCTCAAACGATAGCTGGGGGCCTCAGAAGCGACAGAATTTGGAGAGAGAGTTAGAGAGCGTACAGCTGATGTCAGACGCCAAGTGAGCTCGGCGAACAGGAACGGAACGCCGGTCAGTCACTTGAGTAGGGGCGGCGGGGTGTCCCGAAGTGCAGGCTTCGGCCGCGCAAGCTTTCCGGGTCTACCTGGCTGAGAGCCAGACAGATTACAGCGCAATCCGCCCGTGCCGGAAGCGCCTCAGGTCATTTCGAAGCCGCCAGGTACAGTTTCACCTTTCAGACCGAAATCCCCAACAGCTTCTCCCGTGTGCCGAAGGAGCTCAGTTGATCTCAGGCTTGGTCCAGGCAGCGCCACCTGGACCAAGAATCCGGATCACTGACCACGCCATGCGGTACAACCACAAGCAATCAACCAACGACCTCCCATCCTTCCGAAGCCAAGCAGCGGGACGCCCCGTCGCCCCTTCCCAGGTACAGCAAGCGGGGAGGGCCTCACTGGCGTGGCCCTCCCCCTGATTCCGTCTCTTCTTGAGCAACAGCCTACTTCAACAGCATCATCTTTCCGGTCTGCCGAAAATCCTTGGAGCGGATGCGGTAGAAGTAAAGGCCGTTACCGGCGGTCCTTCCCCACTGGTCGCGTCCGTCCCAGGTGGCGGTGTAGAAGCCGGCGGGATGACTGGGGTCGTCAACCAGGGTTTTCACCTGTCGCCCGAGGATGTCGAAGACGGTGAGCTCGACGCCAGCGGTGGTGGGCAGGGCGTAGTCGATGCTGGTGACGGGGTTGAAGGGGTTGGGGAAGTTGGCGCGGAGGAAGTAGGTGAGCGGCTGCAGGCGCGTGGTGCCCACCTGCCGCACCCGCCGCACGCGGTCGGGATCCCGGTCGCCGACGAAGTAGGCCTCGCGCAGGTCGAAGACAGCGTCGTTGGTGGGAGCCCCGCTTTGCGTCTGGAAGGTGATCTCGGCCAGCAGGCCGCGACCCGACACGGCCGGACCCGCGGTGATGGCGTTGGCCAGCACCAGGTGGCCGGGTCGCTGGTTGAGGACGCGGAACAGGGGGGCCTGGCCGCCGCGGCTGTGCAGCAGATGACCGGGACCGGGATCGGCCTGGACGAAGGTGAGTGCCCCCGGGTCATAGGCCAGGACCAGACCGAAGCCCTTCAAGTCCGTCACCGCGTCCACCCACACGCGCAACGTGACGCGGCCGTCTTCGGCGCGGGTGCCACCCAGCGCTTGCAGGCTGAGTTCGGCGACCTCGTCCATCACGTGGGCGAAGGCCCAGCGCTTGCCGGCTGTGGCGCCGAAATTCTGCGCAAACAGAAAGAAGTCGGTCAGGTCTACGGTGCCGTTGCTGCTGAGGTCGAAGACGGCGAGGTCGCCGGTGGCCGGCTGGTTGAAATTCTGCGCGAACAGAAAGAAGTCGGCCAGGTTGACGACCTTGTCGTCGTTGAAGTCTCCCGCCAATAGCGACACCTCCTGGGCAGTGAACTCCTGCGCGTCGGAGAACGGTCCGATCAGATCGCCCTCCACGGCGCGGACCCGCCAGTAGTAGGTGGCGTCCTCGGTCAGGTCGCGGGTGATGACCCAGGCGGTCTGGCCGCTGTCGGCGCCGCCGGCGCCCGAGACGATGCCGGACTCCGAAGCGGTGACATTGCCGAAGTCGGCTTCCGTCGACACCTGCACGATGTAGGTGAGCTCAGCGCCGTCCTGAAAGGGGATGGCGTCGGTAAAGACAAAGGTGGGCCGCAGGAAGTCATCCCCTTCCCGGCTCAAATCTGACGGAGCCGACGGCGCCGCCGACGCCGTGGGGGTGAGGGTCAGCGGATCGGTGCCCGCACTGGCGTTGTCGGCACGGTCGAGGGCGGTGATCTGGTACTCGTATTCCACGTCGTTGGTCAGGCCCAGGTCGGTGTATGCGCTCTCGGTGAGGCGCGTGGCGATCTCGACGAAGGTGGAATCGCCGGTGAGGCGGCGGAAGACGCTGTACCCGGACAGGTCGAGCTCGGTGTTGGCACTCCAGGTGAGCAGCACCTGCTCGGAGCCGACCGTGGCGATGAGGTCGACCGGGGTGCCCGGCGCTACGGTATCGGCCGAAGCCAGGGTGGTGAAGGAGCTCTCCTCGCTCAGGGTAGGCGGGTTGTCGGACCGGTCGATGGAGCCGACGGTGAAGATATACTCGGCGTCCGGCGTCAG
>CAYFEZ010000217.1:0-2664 GCA_964342215.1 uncultured Dehalococcoidales bacterium
CCGGCGATACGATCTCATTGATTCCATTGGGTGGCTATGCCTCTGGCATTACGACCCTGGGATTAAAATATTCCCTCAAGGATGAAGAGCTCACCTTTGTCCCAGCACGAGGGCTCAGTAACCTGTTGGAGAAACCGTCTGCTCATATCATATTGTCGGAAGGGCTTCTTCTGGTGGTCCATACACCCGGCAGAGCATGAGAAAGGTAGGGTGGAAATTATTACAGAGAAACAAACCATGAACGTTGGTGTGCAGGTTTTAGTTCTGGTTAAGAATGCCTACCTTATGTTCGATAGGGCAATAGAAGCCATGCGGGCCAGCGCCTTGAAATATGAGCTTGGGCTATTGGAAACGACGTTATAAGGCGATAATTCGGACCAATTGCTGGAGGTGGCCAAATCGGCTCATCAGGTCTGTTATGAGGCGGGGTGGGTAAAGTGGTAACTATCATTAAGATAACGGAGACACGGGAAGGTACGTCGATCGCGGAAAAAATTAGAAAATACCAAAAGGCCGATTTATGAACTGGGGCCGAGATATTGTCCCTCCTATCGCATTGATCGCCATTCTTATCGTTGGCTGGTATTTCGTGGCGAAGGTTAGTGGATTGAGTTCGTTCGTCCTGCCCACTCCGCTTGATGTTATTCAGGCTGGATTGGAAACGAGAGCTCTCTTGCTGAGTGCTATGGGTACCACGCTGCTTGCAACTGGTATCGGGTTGACGTTGGCAATCATTGCTGGGATAGGTATCGCCGCCCTGGTGGACTTTTGGCCGCTAGCACATCGTGCCCTTTACCCGATTCTGGTTGTGTCACAGACAGTTCAGATACTGGCTATTGCACCGATCTTGATTATCTGGTTTGGATTTGGCGTAACGCCCACTATATTAATCGTAGTGTTATTCTGTTTTTTCCCGTTAGCAATCAGTACGGCTGACGGACTGACATCCTCAAACCCGGAATTGATTGCGTTGCTCCGTGCCATGGGGGCGAACCGATGGCAAATCTGGCGAATAATCCGTATGCCTTCGGCTTTACCATCGTTCTTTTCAGGCCTGCGTCTGGCTGTGACCTATAGTGTAGTGGCGGCAACTATCGGGGAATGGGTGGGTGGTTCTCCAGGATTAGGGCTTTATATGCTTAAGTCTAAGAACGCGCTGGCAACGGATCAGGTTTTCGTTGCCATGTTTATTACGTCATTGCTGAGCGTGGTCCTGTTCATGGCGGTTTATGGTATCGAACGGGTTGCCTTACCTTGGTATCACTCCGCACGACGGACGGAACAGTGGGATGGTCATCGCATTTTTTGAACGGAGGAGAGATATTATATGAAACGTTTGTCTTTAATAATTATACCCTTGCTGATCGTATTGACCGTTGGTGCCTGCGAAAGACCTGTAGATAAGGAGCTAACCCAGGTTACGTTCATGTTGGATTGGGTTCCGAATACCAATCACACTGGGGTCTTCGTGGCGGAAGCAAACGACTATTTTGAAGAAGCAGGTCTCGCGGTTGAGATAATCCACCCCGGCGAAGTATATCCCGAAGCTGCCGTAGCAAGCGGAGCCACTGATTTTGGCATTAGCTTTCAGGAGCAAGTCACACTGGCACGCGCTAAGGACGTGCCCATCGTCTCTGTCGCGGCTGTACTCCAGCACAACACCTCAGGTTTTGCTTCTGCCGCTGCTCTGAATGTCGCTAGTCCGATTGATTTTGAGGGATTGCGATACGGGTCTTTCGGTTCGCCGTTTGAGGCGCCCACGCTTGAAGTCCTGATGAACTGTGATGGTGGCAATATCAGCCAGCTTGTGTTCGTGAACACCGGTTGGTCCGACCCATTGGCCTTGATTACGGAAGAACAGATTGATGTAGCATGGATTTTCTACGGCTGGCAGGGTTTTCAGGCACAACAACAGGGCGTCGCTATCAACGTATTGATGATGGAGGACTATTTTGATTGTGTTCCAGACTATTATACCCCGGTCGTGATTGCAAGTGAAGACACCATTACTAATAAACCTGAGGTCGTCAAAGCTATTATGGGAGCCCTCTCACGGGGGTATGATTTCGCGATAAAGAATCCGAGTGAGGCCGCGGGACTTTTGCTGGCTGCGGTACCTGAACTAGATACACAACTTGTCAGGGCAAGTCAGGATTGGCTTTCAAAATACTATCAAGGCGGGGCACCGCGTTGGGGTGAACAGAAAGAAAGCGTTTGGCAGGGCTACACCGATTGGATGCTTAAGCACGGTATTCTATCAGGCCCCATATCTGCGTCTAATGCCTTTACCAACGAGTTTTTACCTTAAAAAAAAGCCATAATCTCGCGTTAGGTGCCGATGATTTAGAGAGTGGATTTTTTGGCAGTAAATGAGTAACTATGCTCACACCGCGCATTGAAATAAAACATATCGGAAAAATCTTCGCTGGGGCTGATCGCTCTATTCCAGTATTAGAGGATGTCTCTTTCAAGGTTATGCCTGGCGAGTTCGTTACCATCATTGGGACGAGTGGTAGCGGTAAGAGTACGCTGTTTGATCTTTGCGTAGGGCTTATGGAACCTGATGTGGGCGAAATCTTGATCGATGGCAAACGGGAAAATCGTGCGGGAATGGTGGGCTATATGCCTCAGCATGACCTGCTTCTTCCATGGCGAAGTGTGTTA
>CAYFEZ010000218.1:0-2662 GCA_964342215.1 uncultured Dehalococcoidales bacterium
ATTGCATATCAAGAGTAAAGAAGATAGGAAAGCCGTAAACTGGGAGCCCCGGCTTTACCAACTGGCTCATCACTAGCTGAGCCAGAATTTCGATGCTGGCTAGCAGTACTGTGCCATCAATGGTAGCTGGAGATGTTGCCCCGGCACTAGGTAGAGAAGCAAGTCCTATAGGTACTCCATATCGAGCTGACTGTATAATTACCTCCGCGTCCATATCCTTCACGGCAAGCGGTGTGATACAACAAGCGAGTATATGGATTATGGATTGCTTCCTTAGGGCCTCAGTGCTACCGGCTACTGCTAGGGCCAGTTGAAACAGGTATTCGACACTGCCAAAACTATATGGCTGTACCATTATGTGCTTAGAAGTATTTTCAAAGAGAGTTTTGAGAGCGTGTATATCAGCCGTCGCTTCCGGTAAATCTCTCGGGGTAGGATACGCACAGAAGCTCATTTCGTCTAGAGCCTCCACCAGTTGGCCCAACTCGGCCACGTCAGCTAGAGTCGTACTGCGGTAAGTTTTAGAATCTGGCTCAAGGTAATTACGTGCCCCGGTACCGGGGCGCGCATAGAATTGCCGTTTTGGGTGGGGAAAAGTAAGGTTATGGCTCTCGTTTTTACCTGCCAGTGTAAACCCATGAGGCACACTGCGTAATGCCATCTCTATTATATCTTTAGGAAATCGTACTTGTTCGGTTTCAAAATCAACCTGTGCTCCGGCCTTGCTTAGGATTTTTAAGGCCGATGGGTGTTCCACTTTGATCCCTTTGCTTGACAGGATCTCCACGCACTTACTATAGATGGTACTCACTTTTTCCGGAGAAAGAAGTTTAAGCTGTAAATTATCTATCATTTGTTCGAAACCTCCATAAGCAGAAAATTAGAATAAACTTCGACAAGACGTCAGGACACGCATATCCTAGACTCTAAGACTTGTCAGGTACGTTATGCCTTCATGCGAATTCTCCATTTCTGACACGGCCTGTTTTATTAGGGGATGTGTCGCTTTAATCTTGGTATATTTGAATTAATATAGACTTCCCCTTGCTCATTCCAGGGCAGGCTCTGACAGTTACCAAGCAGTTCATCCCAATTCACAATTGCACATGGGCGGGCTTACTAAGCTTAGGATAATCCCCATTTTCTTCCACAGTAACTTGTCATCATGGTCTATCTCCATACTTTGGAATAAATCAAAGGGACTAGGGATGTCTGCAGATCCTCATCCGATCTAATTCTATTGTTATCATAAGGGAAGGAACCTCTTGCCATTATTATCAAAGAGCCGCTGGTGGAGACTGTTTGTAAAACTGGCTAAATTAACGAAGTTAGACAGGGACGTTCATAAATGCCATCTGAAATTATTTTCGAACACCCTAAGCGACCTTTTCGTACTTAAATGCTGAGACAGGGCATACTTCAACGCACTGTGGTTCCCCGCCGCACAGGTCACATTTGATCATCTTGTCCCTAGATTCTATATACCAAATAGAATCATAAGGACAGGCTTTTTCACATTGTCGGCAGTTGTTACAAAATTCATAATTAACAAGTACCGCCCCTGTCTTGTCATCCCGATACATTGCGTTGGTAACTTTACACGCCGCCATACACGGCGCAACTCCGGGACACTGACGGCATACTGTCCTCTCAACTGTGGAATGGGCCCTCTCATGCATCATCCATTCAAATTCCGTTAAATTTATGATTACACGGGAAAGAGCTGGAATTGCTGAACCTTCATGGAAATGGGAGCAATAGTTCACGCAACTCTCGCAAGCAGCACAATCAGTTGGGGCGCCACTTACCGAAATCACACCCTCTACCGGAGTGACTCGCCATATGTCCTTAAGACGTACTTTAGCACTCAAAGGTTGAAAGCCACAATTTGAACAAACCACTGCTTCCTTTGGGAGTTCCCTCCCACACTTTTGACAAAACATTGCTTCCTCCTTTTCTTCTTAGCTATGTCTTTCTTTGTTTACCATTTTGTTCGTTTGCCGCCGGAAGGATATTTGTCTAGGGGCCACAGTGGTGGGCCCTGCCAGGCGGGGTATGGCATATTGGATTCAAGTTCATCGGCAACATAGCCTAACCCCAATTCTTCCAGCTTGGCTCTGGTCGGCACCCCATTCCCATCCCAACCCCTAAATTGGTAGTAGTCTGCGAGATATTCCTTCACGCTTTCCTGGTTAACCTTGTCGTATGCAAGATAATCAAATTCCATATCCGCGTCACTTTCTGGTAGAACATCCAAGTCTTTTCTGGCACCTTGTCTGATATTAAAAGCCCTTTCCAGATTATAGATTCTCTCCCCGATTTTCAATATTTCATCGGCAGAAAGCTCTGTTCCGGTGAGAATGGATAAAAGTTTGGCACGTTCTTCGCCAAACGGGTCATCCTCTACTTCACCTAGGATAGAACTGCCGCCCAGAACCCCTCCGGCTGGAAGCGTACACCGCCCGATACTATCGTAAATAGCTTTGGTATTCTCTTCCCAGACCATCCAACCACCTTTCCCCTTTACCCCTGGTTCAGTTGGCGGTGTAAGTGACGGCATCTTCTTGGCAAGCTGTTCATAAATCTGGTTCCTGTTTTCTGGTGGCAAGAAGACAGAAATCATTGAGGCTAAATGGTCAGTACCTCGCGTGCCGGTTATAAA
>CAYFEZ010000219.1:0-2625 GCA_964342215.1 uncultured Dehalococcoidales bacterium
GCAAGTTCAATTGAAGTTAAAGAAATCAAACAAGCAACTACTTCAATTAACTTGTCTAACATTAACAAAAAAGTTGCTTAGGAGGTCAATGACAATGATAAATCAAGAAAATGAACAAGTAGTCGATAATACGAATACTAGTTCAGAAACAATCAAAAATCACTATGTGGTTTCAGATGTGAAAGCAGATAGTGAAATTATCTTCGATTTCTACCCAACATCAATGAAAAAGAAAGTTTATTGGGAAGTTCATAGTGATGAAGATGAGTATGAAGTATCTGATAACAAAGTGTTCTTAAATGAAAAAGACGCAGAAAAAAGTGTCGAAGATTTCAAAAAAGAACCTGTTGATTATGAAGAAGTTAGAAGTGCTGTAGAAGACAGATTTTATGACACTTATACTATTCACGCAGATAACGAAGATGACGATGGTAATATTTTTGTTAGTGAAGATAGCATTGAAACTTCATCTAACAAAATGTCTGTTTCTGATTACATCAAAACAGAAATTCAGAAAAAAGATAGCAATCCATATATTTGGTGGGGAAAAGATAATTCTTCATTAACTGAAAAAGAAAATATTGTTATCGAACAATTAAATCGTCAATTGAAAAGACAAGATATTGACTATGAATGTGTGAAACTTCTATCAGACAATTCGGTCACTTTCGGTCTGATAAAGAAAGAGAAAATCGATGAAACTAAATCAAACTAATTTAGATTTCGTTGATAACAAGTTTAGGGAGTTGAGTATTACACTCCCTAAACAAGAGTTAGAATTTGCTACAAAAATGTTTGAGAGAAAAGGTAGAGCATTAGGTATAGGTAGAAGATTAGATGAGAGAGATAAAGACGGAAACTACTTCAAATATTATCGTCTGATAAATCAAGATACTGGTGAAGTTGATGAGTATGTTTGGAATATGTATTTCAATCAAAGACATCTATTCAAAAATCATCACACAATGGATTATGGAGATGACATCAAAGAATTCATTATGAAAAGTCAAAATCATTTAATGACAAATCAAGATGAAGAAGAATTTTCAGTTGGAAGAAGTAATGAAGTATCAAGACAAATAAGAAGTTTAAACGATGTGGTTTTAAATAATTTAAATTTTTCAGATAACACTTATGTCAATAAACAAATTCTTCAGATACTTGTTAAGAAGATTTTTAAAATAGATTTAGATAATCACGATTTAACAACATCAGTTAGAGATAGAAACTTTGTAAAATACTTCTTTAGTTGTGAAAGTCTAATAACTTCAGACAAGTTATTTTGGATAGTATTCGATGTTGTTTATTCTTACTCAAATTTTAATGAATTTAATTTACAAGATTGGGAAAGAGTTCTTTCAAGATATGACAGATTATCTAACGATGAATACTATGCTGAAAGATGTAGAAAAATAAATGGCGATATCGTTGCTAAACATTCTAAAAATTATTTTAAAGAAACTAATCTTAATGAATACATTACGATGTATAGAGGATTTTTAGTTAAACCACATCGATATGTTAGAAAAGGAATTAAAAAATTAAATAATCCTACGGCACATATTCAAGACGAAGGTAGAGGTTTCAGTTATACACTAGATAAAGAACAAGCAGTTCGTTTTGCTAGTAGATATCACTTTAAAACTGATTTTGAGTTTAGAAGAAACTTACCAACTATGTTTGGTTCAATGTCTTACAATAAAATACTCAAAAATTTAAAAAGAGATTACAAAAAGGTTTTAGGTGCTAATTACAATCAAAATTATCTAGATGTAGGCACTAGAAGATGTGTTGGTACTTTCAGAATAAAGAAAAAACATATTATTAAATTTGATGTTTTAAATAGTGAGAGTGAAATATTTGCTGACCCAAACAATGTTGAGTTGATTAGATATGACTTTGTAAATGATGAACAAGACACTCAATCAGCAGTATGGAATGTTAATAAAAATCCTGTTGTCAAACAAGCAAGTGAAGAATGTCTTTTCGAACTAATGAAAAAGTCAGACTACTATCGTGGTCTTGAAAAATATTTAAAAGATTTACCAATAAAATTGATTGCTGAATTTCAAGACCCAACAATGACCATAGATGACTACAAAAATTTACATCAAAATTTTGTGAAAAAAATAGAAAAGGAGGATAATGATGACTTACTTCAATGAAATTCCATTAACTGAAAAGTATCGACCAAGTAAATTAACTGAATGTGTATTACCATTAAGAATTAGTAAGAGATTAGAAAAATGGAAACAAAAACAACCTAATCACTTAATATTTTATGGAAACGCAGGAGTTGGAAAAACATCGACTGCGATAGCACTTGCGAAAGAACTAGCACCAGATGATTACATAATCGTTAATGCGTCTAAAGATAACGATGACAACTTCATAAACAATTATGTTTCAAAAGTTATGAGAGGTATTTCTCTATTTGGACAGAAACGAATTATTATTCTTGATGAGAGTGATAGATTAACTGAAAACGCACAGACTTCATTAAGACGACCATTGGAAGAGTTTAGTCATCTATGTTCGATTATCTTTACATTTAACTACGATGACAAGGTAATCGAACCAATCAAGTCTAGATGTTTTGAATTCGACTTCAATTTAAACAAAAAC
>CAYFEZ010000220.1:0-2619 GCA_964342215.1 uncultured Dehalococcoidales bacterium
TATCCAGTCTCGAAAATTTCTTATTTACACTTAGATGAGAGTGTGTGGCACTCTCTCTCCATCAGAGAGAATGATACACAAACTACACGAGACAAAGTATTAGAGACAGCTCGGGAGATTGAGAGAGGGACTTCCCGCCCACAGCAGGACCATTTTGTCAATTCTGCGATTTCCTGAAGGTATGTGATGCAGGATGGGGACTAGTAGCTACCGCCACAGATCCTGAGCTAATCGCTTTATGAAATGTTTAACCCGTTAGAATTACAAGAAAAGTCAACCCGGCCAATTTTATTAGATCTCCTTTTTCAGGGAGATTACTCCCTCTCATGCTTAATCTCCGCCGGGGCTTCGTAGGTTATGGTAACCACGTTGACTGTCACCGGTGGTTCGCCGACATCACCTAATCTAGATTGGACGTTTAGAATGCGAGCCCCTTTTTCCCGCAACTCTTTAGCGACACCCTCCCAGTACGACTTTTGGCTAGTCTTTTCCGGGCCGAACGGACCGCCACCATTTCTAAAGTGCAGTGTGAGGGTAAAAGTAGCCATCTTTGCTTGTTTCCTCCATACTACAAAAAGATTATCTCATTATGACAGGCTATATCAATTCTGTAAATATTCTGTCACCAAAAGCATAACCCAAAGGTGGTAGAATTTTTAAACAAAAATCAAACAATGTACAATGATTTGTTAAACGGATAAGTGGTGTTATCATCATAGGATAGTTTATTTACGCATTGATTTAGCTTAAATTTGTGCTGACCTCCAAAGTGTGGCAGATATGGCTACTTTCCGCTGGTTATGGAATTTATTATGAACCAGCGGAAATGGTGGTCTGTACTTTTGTCGCTGATTTAGTTCCTGATGGAAAAAAAGGAATCGCTTATGGTTTATACCTTATTGTGGCGGATCTCACCATCTCCCGGGCAACCTGATTACTGGTCGTCTATGGCAGACTTATAGTTCGCCAACTCCATTTTACTTTAGCGTTGGTCTTGCCTACCTAACAATACCGTGCAAGAAAATGCTTATTAGAGAGGAATAGTCAAATCTGTCACACTCGCCATGTCGTTAAAACATTGACAGTAACACAAGCGCTCCGTTAAAATTTACCATCGTATCCTGCATTTAAACCCATCTGCGGTAAAGCCCTATTTAAAGGAGGTGCTACTTACTAACCGATCATCACCCATTGGATATTTTTTGGAAATACCCGTAACAATCATAAAAGGAGGTTTACTATGGCTATTGATTACCAGAAAGAAGGTAAAATTGCTACCTTTACCATTAATCGCCCCCAAGCAATGAACTCCATGAATGTGGCGTCAACTCAGGAACTACATGAGGCAATGGTTGATTTCCGTGATGACCCCGAAGCTTGGGTGGGCATCATTACAGGTGCTGGGGAAAAAGCTTTTTGCGCCGGTGCGGATATAAAAGACATGCTACCCTTTATGAAAGAACACCGGGATAGCCCATGGGCAATTCCCGCCACTCCAATGCGCGGACTCGAGTTATGGAAACCGCTCATTGCGGCTATCAATGGCTTAACACTAGGCGGTGGCCTGGAAATAGCCCTAGCTTGCGATATAAGGATAGCCTCAGAGAATTCCCGCTTAGGTACTCCCGAAGTAACTCTCGGCTTAATCCCGGGCTGGGGGGGCACACAGCGAATACCCAGAGTGGTCCCATGGTGTAAGGCAGCTGAAATATTGCTTATGGGGAGACCAATAAATGCTCAGGAGGCATACCGTATCGGCCTAGTAAATAAGGTTGTCCCTCTAGAGGAACTCATGTCTACCGCTAAGGAATGGGCGGAAGTTATCTGCCAATCCGGCCCGCTGGCAGTCAGGGCCGCTAAAGAAGCTATGATTAGAGGCAGTAGCCTAACCCTAGAAGACGGCTTACGGTTAGAAAACTCTCTAGAAGCCTACGTCCTCAGCACCGACGATTTCACTGAAGGAACTACCGCTTTCGCGGAAAAGCGAAGGCCTCGCTACCAGGCAAAATAACTTGCTTCAACTTAGGCCAGAAGAATGGGGAGGTTGCTCAGAATGAGTGAGATACTGCCATTAGCAGGTATTAAAATTTTGGACCTTTCCGCAGGGTATCCCGGTGCCTTCGGAACCTGGATTTTGGGTGATCTCGGTGCCGAGGTGACTAATATTGAGGCACCTCCCGGACCAAGGACCAGACAAGTTAAGACGACTAAGCGAGAGAGTTTATATCAAATCACCAACCGCAATAAGAGAAGCATCACGCTTAATCTGAAGTCGGAAAAAGCCCGTCATATTTTTTACCGTCTAGCCGAGGAGTCAGATGTTATCGTGGAAGGATTCAGGCCAAGGGTGGTTAAACGCCTGGGTGTAGACTACCCAACGATCAGCAAAATAAACCCTAGAATCATATATTGCTCCATGAGCGGGTACGGACAGGATGGCCCCTATAGTAATCTACCTGGTCATGATATCAATTATCTCTCAATAGGCGGAGCATTAAACTTAATTGGGGAAAAAAATGGTCAACCGGTTATCCCGCTAAACTTGGTAGCGGACTATTCCGGAGCTGCACTATACGCTACTGTAGGTATTCTCACCGCACTTATAGCCAGGAATAAAAC
>CAYFEZ010000221.1:0-2608 GCA_964342215.1 uncultured Dehalococcoidales bacterium
ATCAGCATCTAATAGGTTCTACTTTTTTGGAGCCGGAAAGGTGAAAGAAATCAAGGTGGCAAAAAACTCTAGGCGAAAGTCTGACTCTGACGAAGAGACTTTTTAGTGGTCTGATAGGGAAGAATATGAAAAGGTTTGCTCTAAAATTAATCATGTTCTATCAATTGACTCTATCGCAGGTTATGCCACCGTCCTGCCGTTTTGCGCCGTCTTGCTCTCAGTATACCTATGAAGCCATCACAAGGTTTGGTCTCTTTAGAGGAGTATGGTTGGGAGTAAAACGATTAGCGCGTTGCCATCCACTTCACTCGGGTGGTTATTCCCCTGTACCTGATAAATGGCATTTTTTTAGACGAGGGTAAAATAAATGCGGCTTAAACACAATAAAGTGTTATGGAGTAAGATTTTACCGCTTGTGGCGGTACTTCTCTTGAGCGGAATTATTATTTCGGCCTGTGTCCCAACACGAGGTCAACCTAGGGGTTGGTCCGGAGCAGTGGTAGCTAATGACGCTTTATTTATTGGGTCCAAAGAGGGTAAGCTTGTCGCCCTAGACACAGCAAGTCATAATCGTCTATGGGCTGATGTTCTCCTAGAAGCGCCAAAATCAGCCGGTATACTTGCCTGTGCGGCACCAACGCCAGTAGCTGCTATCTATGGCACTCCAGTAGTGAATGATGACTTAGTTTACGTTGCCAGCTATACGGGTAAAGTTTATGCCATCAGCGCTAGCAGAGGAGTGAAGAGATGGGTATATCCCCGTGAAGGTAACCTAGAATCTATTGTAGGAGGACTTATTGTCTCTCAGGGTACAATCTATTTTGGTTCCTCTGATGGGAAAGTCTATGCCCTTGATGCGGAGACCGGTGACCCGGTATGGGATACACCATTCCAAACCGGTGACAAGATTTGGTCAACCCCGGCGATAGACGATGATACCCTATTTATCGGTTCCTTTGATAAGAAACTTTACGCTATAAACACTGCCACCGGCAAACTGAGGTGGGAGCCGTTTGAGACCGGGGGGGCTATCGCCGCTACTCCCCTAATCCATAATGACATAGTTTATATTGGCTCCTTTGATAAATATCTCTACGCGGTACGCACGACCGGCGACAGATTGCAGGGGCAGATAATAGTTGAAGCTGCCAGTTGGTTTTGGGCGCAACCAGTAACTTATAATAATATAATCTACGCTGCAAATCTTGATGGTAAGGTTTATACCGTGGATGCTTTAAGCGGTAGTGAGCTGATAGAATTCGACCTAGAGAGTAAAATTGCCTCATCGCCAGTGGTAGTTGATGGCCAAATTATTATCGCTTCAGAAAATGGCAAAGTATGGGCTTTGGATGCCGCTAATAACCAGAAAAGACCGTTAGTTGACTTGGAAGAAAAGATATTTGCGCCCCTTTCTGCCAGCAACGGTATAGTTTATATTCACTCCCAAGACCGGACCCTTCATGCACTGAATGCACAGCCGGGAGTCGTACTATGGAATATCTCATTAAGTAGTGAGTGAGGCAGGTTTCATTGATAGGAGAAATTTGGGATTCAATTATTTTACAGCCGACGCTTAATAGCCTAATTGCTATATCCGATGCGCTGTTCGGTAACTTTGGGCTGGCTATTATTGCATTGACTATTGGGGTTAACATCCTAATGCTCTGGCTTACTCTGAAGCAAATTCGTGCCTCCAAGGCAATGCAAGACCTACAACCACAACTGGCCGAACTCCAGAAAAAATATGCTAAGGATAAGCAGAAACTAGCTCAAGAACAGATGAGGATGTATAAAGAGTCAGGGATGAGCCCGGCGGGTTGCATAGTACCTATGCTAATCCAAATGCCCGTCTGGATAGCTCTCTACCAGTCAATTATTCGAGTTCTAGCGATAGCTCCTGAGGATTTTCTGAGCCTGTCCCAGCATCTTTACTCCTCTTGGCCGAACGTGTTTTCTCTGGTGCCTTTAGAGAGTAAATTCCTCTGGTTGGACCTGGCTGTACCTGATAGGTGGTTGCTTTTGCCTATTCTGGTCGGGGGCACCATGTGGCTGCAGCAGAAGATGATGATGAGCCCTACAGCTGACCCCAAGCAGCAAGCGCAGAGTCAGATGATGCTGTGGATGATGCCAATGATGTTTGCCTTCCTTACTTTATCATTCCCCAGTGGTCTGGCTCTCTACTGGGTGACTTCCAATGTCATTAGTATTGTTATGCAGTATTTTATTACCGGGTGGGGGGGCTTGGCCCAACAAACAGCAGGTAAGAAAGATACCAGGGATAAAAGAATAGGGCGTGTCACTCGGCAAAAGGCGCCTTTAGAAGAGGCTGATATCAGTGCCGATATTGTTATGCCAAGTTCTGACCAAGGAGAAGGGGTAGACTATGGAGAGTATGGAGATAAGCGCCAGGACAGTGGAGGAAGCCATCCAACGCGCCGCAGAACAACTGGGCGTAAGCCAGGAGGAAATAGAGGTTACCGTCGTAAGGGAAGGTAAATCCGGCATCCTGGGTCTGGGTACCGAGGAGGCGGTAATCAGGGTAAAGGCGTTAGTACCACCTGCGCCTGAGGAAGGGAGCGCCGTAGCCCAGGCAGCGGAGGACACCCTG
>CAYFEZ010000222.1:0-2599 GCA_964342215.1 uncultured Dehalococcoidales bacterium
TGAAGTGGGAGGTGTCCCGGAAAGCACCTGGCGAGGAAAAGTATGTAATCTGTAACGCTGATGAGGGTGATCCCGGTGCTTTTATGGACCGCAGTATAATGGAGGCTGACCCGCACACCGTCATTGAAGGGTTGATTATTGCGGCTTATGCCATAGGTGCCGCCGAGGGTTATGTCTACATCAGGGCAGAATACCCACTGGCGATTAATCGACTTCACTTTGCCGTAAAACAGGCGGCGGAAAAGGGATTTTTGGGTGAGAAGATACTAGATACCGACTTCAGTTTTAAGGTGCACATTAAGGAAGGAGCCGGAGCCTTTGTTTGTGGTGAGGAAACGGCCTTGATGGCGTCTATTGAGGGTAAGCGGGGTATGCCTCGCGCTCGTCCTCCATTCCCGGCTCAATCAGGCTTGTGGGGCAAACCGACCAATATCAACAATGTCAAGACCTTGGCCTCTTTACCAGTTATCATGACCCAGGGTGCTGATTGGTACGCTAACATTGGTACCGAGAGAAGTAAGGGTACTGCCGTCTTTGCACTGACTGGTAAGATTGCCAATAGTGGTCTGGTAGAGGTGCCGATGGGTATGACTCTTCGGGAAATCATCTATGATATTGGTGGCGGTGTTCTTGGTGGCAAGCGTGTCAAGGCGGTTCAAACCGGTGGTCCTTCCGGGGGCTGTTTACCCCCCAGCCAGCTGAATTTACCCGCTGACTACGAGTCACTAACTGAAGCCGGTTCTATTATGGGTTCTGGCGGCATGGTGGTAATGGATGAGGATACCTGTATGGTTGATGTTGCCCGTTACTTCCTTTCATTCACCCAGTCTGAATCTTGTGGTAAGTGTGTTCCCTGTCGTCTTGGAACAAAGCAGATGCTGGATATTCTACAGAATATCACTGATGGTAACGGTAAGTTAGAGGACATTGATTTGCTGATAAATCTGAGTGAGGCAGTTAAGGCCGGCTCACTCTGCGGTTTGGGTCAGACGGCGCCTAACCCGGTTCTCACTACTATTCGCTACTTCCAGCACGAGTATGAGGAACATATCAAGAACCACCACTGCCGTTCGGCTGTGTGTCAGGGGTTAGTCACGGCGCCCTGTAGCCATACCTGTCCGGCGGATGTGGACGTGCCTCGATATATTCGTTTTATTACTGATGGTAAACCTGCCGAGGCATTAGCGGTAAACCGAGAGAAGATACCATTCCCCTCAGTTTGCGGTTATGTCTGTATACACCCTTGTGAGACCAGATGCCGACGGGGTCAACTCGATGAGGCTATCGGTATTCGGGTGCTCAAGCGGTTTACGGCTGAGCATGATAATGGGCTATGGAAGTTAAACTCTAAGGTTATCCCTGCCACTGGTAAGCGGGTGGCTATTGTTGGCTCGGGACCAGCCGGACTGACTGCTGCCTATTATTTAGCTAAACTTGGTCACTCGGTAACTGCTTTTGAAGCGTTACCAGAAGCTGGTGGCATGATGCAATTTGGTATTCCTGATTATCGATTACCGAAGGACATACTCAGGGCTGAGATTGAGGAAATAGTAAGTGTTGGTGTTGAAATAAGGACAAATACGAAGGTTAATTCTCCGGAAAGTCTTTTGGAACAGGGCTATAATGCCATTTTTTTAGCTATCGGAGCACACCGCGGTATCAGGCTTGATATTAGCGGGGGGGATAGTTCGCGGGTAATGGACGGTGTCTCATTTTTAAGGGAGGTGAAGTTGGGTAGGGAAGTAAAATTGGGGGATCGGGTGGCGGTGATTGGTGGTGGTAACACGGCAATTGACTCAGCACGAACGGCGCTTCGTCTCACTGGTAAAGAGGTAACTATTCTCTATCGTCGGACTCAGACGGAGATGCCGGCCATCCCTGAGGAGATTGAAGAGGCCGGGAGTGAAGGAGTAAAAATCCATTTCTTGGTGGCGCCGTCAGAAATATCACTTCGTGATGGGCATTTACAACTGGAGTGTATTCGTCTGGAACTGGGTTCGGTGGATGCCCGTGGACGACGAAGTCCGGAACCAGTTAGAGGTAGCGAGTTTAGCTTGAGTTTTGATACCATTATTGTGGCTATTGGTCAGCAGCCGGAGATTCCGGAGCAGTTTGGCTTACCTATTGGCAAGGGAAATGTAATTCAGGCTGAACCTGATACCCTTGCCACCGATAGGGAAGGTATTTTTGCTGGTGGTGATGCGGTGACCGGTTCCTCTTCGGTGGTTGAGGCGGTTGCGGCCGGAAGACAGGCCGCCATCTCCATAGATAAATACTTGGGTGGCAGTGGTGACATTGAGGAAACATTGGCACCCACTGAAGGAGTAATAACCCCACCCGAGGAGGTTGAAGAGAAACGACGAGTACCTCTACTGACTCTTCCTGTGGCTCAGCGGCTAGGTGGCTTTACTGAAGTCGAACTTAGCTGGAGTGAAGAGATGGCAATTGAAGAGGCGAGGCGGTGCTTAATGTGTGATCTTGAGGAGCGAAAGTAATGAGGAGATTATCTTGGATGTAATCAGGCTGACCATTAACGGCCAGGATGTTGTGGCGAAGCAGGGAATGATGGTGCTGGAGGCAGCTCGGGCGGCTGGTATTT
>CAYFEZ010000223.1:0-2593 GCA_964342215.1 uncultured Dehalococcoidales bacterium
ATTCCCCAGATCAATATCAAGCGCCTGTTAGGTTACTCCAGCATAGCTCAAGCTGGCTATCTTATGGTGGGTTTAGCCACTATGGGGCTTTCTCCGGCTACAGATATTCTGGGGCGGAGTAGTCTTGTCTTCTTTTTGGCTAGCTATACTTTGACTAATCTAGGTGCTTTTATTGCTATTATTGCTATCTCTAATAAGCTTAATAGTGACCTCATTAACGATTATTCCGGGATGGGGAAGCGGGCACCGCTACTGGCTTTAGCCCTTACACTGTGCCTTGTTTCTCTTATTGGCATGCCACCCGCTGCTGGTTTTATGGCTAAATTCTATATCTTTAGTGGGGCTGTACGACACGGTTTGTTGTGGTTGGTGATTGTTGCCGTGATTAACAGTGTAATATCAGCCTACTATTATATGAGGGTGGTTAAGGTAATGTGGTTTGGCGAGCCTATCTCTGAGGAGAAGGTGTCTTCTCCTGGGGCACTGATAGTAGCGTTATCCCTCTCATGCCTCGGTGTCTTACTTCTTGGTATCATTCCTGGCGTTGCCATGAGGTTTGCTGAGCTTGCTGCACGGATGTTCACCTTTTAATTGTCTTCAATATACTGTGATCAATAATAAGTTAGGTATAGGAGGTACTTGAATGCCTAAGGTGTTAATAGTCTATGATTCTAGGACTGGTAATACTGAGAAGATGGCTGTAGCTATCAGTGAGGGAGTAAAGGATGTCGGGATCGATGCCGACGTTAAATATGTGGAGAATGCTAATTTGGATGACCTTGTCGCGGCTGATGCCATAGTTCTTGGGTCCCCAACTTATTTCGGCAACATGTCGGCCAAGATGAAAGCGTTTATTGATGGGACTGTTAAAATTTATCCTCATAAGCTGGAAAATAAAATTGGCTCTGCTTTTACTGCTTCCGGAGGGGTAACTGACGGTAGTGAGACGGCTCTGTTTTCTCTTATCCAAGCCATGTTAATGCACCGGATGGTGATAGTTGGTTATCAAACGGGGGCACATGTGGTTGGTCGTCATGCCGGATCATACGGGGCAGTTTCAATTGGGAAACCAGACGATGACTGTTTGGCGGGATGCCGGGGGTTTGGCAAGCGGATAGCTGCTTTTGTTCAGCGCTTGCATTGACGCTAAATGAAAAATATTACTACCATACCTTAAGGGGTGGTTTTCAGTGTTTTAGTTAAGAACCATTGAGGTCTGGGTTCTATATCGGGTTTATCTCAACATGGACCTTAGCTTACAGCCGCCTAGTACAAACGGATAATCAAGTACTTTTCCTCTCATCCTCTCTAGAAAAGACCGCTCCAGTTCTCCTGCAACTATCTAGATAATCCGTCTTTAATTGCCTGCATACGTCAATTTTTAAATGGTTTAAAAAAAATTTATTGATAAAGACTTGACAAATGGGGGGAATTGTGTTTTAAAATGGGGGAAAGTGGTAGAAAGTAGCAAAATAGGGATAGTCGAGGGGTAAATGTTTTTTGGCGAGTTCGACTATAAGATTGACGAAAAAGGTAGAGTACCCTTCCCTCCTAAATTCCGAGGTGAGCTAAAAGGTGGGGTGGTATTAGCACCGGGGATAGAAGAGTGTATCAATGCCTACCCGGTATCGGAATGGAAGAAACTGGCCGATGCCCTCACTACCGGTTCAGTTACCTCTAGTAAAGTGCGAAAGCTCAATCGGGCGGTTTTTGCTACTGCCTTTAGCTTGGTTGTTGATGGACAGGGAAGGGTAGCTTTACCTACGGCGCTGCGAGAATATGCCGGAATAGAGGATGAAGTAATTATTGCCGGCGTTAATACCTATCTTGAAGTATGGAATAAGGAGCAATGGGAATCAGAAAAGGCTATTAGCCGAGAACAAGCTTGGCAAATTTTAGAAAGCATGGAGAGACATTAAAGGGCTAATGATGGCAACTTCTACTCATATTCCAGTGCTACTTAAAGAGGCCATTGAGGCGCTGGCGGTACAGCCGGGGGGTCGCTATATTGATTGTACCATTGGGGGTGGAGGTCATGCCGCCGCCATTTTAGAGCGAAGCTCACCTGGAGGGCAACTGTTGGGTATAGATGCTGATCATGAAGCCTTATCGATAGCTAAAGCAAGCCTTGGAGCCTATCGTGGCTCATGTCTCCTCGTTAATGAAAACTTTGTTAATTTAGAGGCTATCTTATATAAATATGACTTTCTCCCCGTGGATGGTGTTTTATTGGATTTGGGACTTTCTTCTCTCCAGCTTAGCGGTAGTGGCCGTGGTTTTAGTTTCCAACTTGATGCTCCTTTGGACATGCGTTTGAATTCCGGTCAAGAAGATACTGCTGCTGATATCATTAACGCACTTCCCGAGATTGAGTTAGCTCATCTGTTAAAAATATATGGTGAGGAAGGCTATAGTCGTCAGATAGCCCGTCATATTGTGCGGAAACGTCCCATAAAGACTACTCTGCAACTTGTTCAGGTTATAGAGCAAGTTGTTGGTAGTAGACGGGGTAGAATCCATCCGGCTACTAGAACATTTCAGGCACTACGAATAGCGGTTAACCACGAACTCGAGCATCTCCAGACAGCGTTAA
>CAYFEZ010000224.1:0-2592 GCA_964342215.1 uncultured Dehalococcoidales bacterium
TTCCTTAGCTTTGTCTAAAGCATCCTTATCGTCCTCAGCGATTAGATGCGTCTGCCCCGATTTGATGGAATGGGCTTTCCAACCGGAGAGTTCATCAAGGGTAATTTGCTCACCAAGTTGTGTTTTGACAAAAGCCGGGCCCGCAATGCCCATAAAGCCGGTCAGCCGAGTCTGGATGAGGAAATCCTGCATTATCGGATGGTAGGCCTGCCCACCCAAACACGGACCCATCAGTAAAGCTATTTGTGGAATTATACCCGAGGCCAGTATTTGAGACCGGAACAACCACCCGTAAGACTCCAAGGTATCCATCCCTTCCTGAAGACGAGCTCCCCCAGAGTCATTCATACCCACGAATGGCCATCCCTTATCTTTGGCCAAATCCATAGCATAAGAAAATTTCCTGCCATGATATTCGCCAAAAGTCCCAGCCATGGTGGTATAATCCTCGGCAGCCACAACCACATAGCGACCATTCACCTTACCGAAGCCAGTTATTACTCCTTCAGCCGGTATTTTCCTCCCATCCATACCAAAGGCAGTGGTTCGGTGCTCAACAAATAACCCAATCTCGGTGAAGGTACCGGGATCAAAGAAGTAATCTATCCTTTCCCGGGCAGTTAACTTACCCTCCTGGTGCTGCTTTTCAACAGCCTTGGGACCTCCCATCTGTAATACTTTGTCCCTCTTCCGCTTATATTCCTCGATTTTCTCTGCGGATGTCATCATTTAGCAACCTCCGTTTCCGATATCATGACTGTATCGCAGCTAAAATATCCGGGTTCAAACCAGTAAATTGTGCCAGCCAAGTTAACCTTTCTTGCTTTAAATCCCGGGATAGTCGCTCTACCTGCTCATCACTATAATAATTCCTCGGTTCGAAACGGTCTAGTTCTACCCCGGGGATTTCCACCGGCACTTCGTAGCCCCAAAAATCATCCCGGCGCCAAGTAATTTTATCTCTGGCTAACATCTCTACAATCTTTGCCGAATCTCTAACCGTGATTTTTTGCCCCCTATCCACACCTCCCACATGTCCGGTATTGATAACGAAGCACTGGATATCAGGATTTTGCTGTAAAATACTAAGAAACACATTCCCTTCTTCAGAGTGGGAACCAACAATAAACGGGTTTGTCCCCACTACCCTCAGAGCTTTACCAGCTTCAGACGGGTCACCGGCCGAAGTCTCCACAGACTCACCCAGCATAAAAGCGGCCACTGCCCATTCCCGAGTAAGGCGCACTATTGGAGGTACAATGTCATGGCGACGAGTGATAAACAACATACGATCAACTTTCCCCAAGTTAATGTCATTATCAGTAAAAGCAATATCCCTTCTCTTGACCATTGCCCGCCCATTAGAGGTCAATGTAGTATCAAAGAAATCCACCTTACCTGTTTCTGGCTCCACCCGGACATTCTCCAAAATAGCTCGAGGACTTATTGCTGACGCATAGAGCAGAGGCTGCATATCCGGCTCCAAACCATCCGTCTTTAGATAGAACGACTCTTCAGTACCGACAGCACTACCATCAGCCCTCAGTATTACTACATCATCTTGGCGAATCACCACTCGTTCGGGAAAGCGCAACCAGTGGGAGTGGCACGAGAGGGTTGTTTTCCCCGTCGCGCTGAGACCGAATAATAGAAAGCCTACGTCCTGCAACCGGTCATCTTTAAACACTCTTAGTATTTTGCTGGCCGCGTGAAGCCCCAAGTTACCATCCTTCTTAGCCCAGTACATCACCTGGCGAAGCATGGCTTTCTTATTCTCGCCCTTGTAGTCACTCCCTAGAATAATAGTTAAGCCTCTCTCCGGAAAGACAAGAACCTTCTTTTCCGGCCACTCTGGAACATTAATAGCAGTAAAGTCAGGTTCGCGCCCCTCTGAAGGAAACAGGGTATTACCCCACATCAATGGCAGTCGGGCGTACTCTGCGGTAACATATAGTCGACAGCCTTTTTTAAAGTCTGGGGTCATGCACATGACCCTGTCAAGCATTATCATTTCTTTACCCTTCAGGTAATCTAGAACCTTATCGATGAGTTCCAAAGCATCTGAATCGGGCTCCATTATCACTTCAGTAAACTTTGCCATCCTATTGCGCTGTTTAGTAACCACCGATAGATTACCGAACTCAGTGACAATCCCCCCATGCTGCAACGCCCACTCCCGCAGGCTCTCATCCGACGGATTATCTATGATTTTCTTGGGCTGGAAGGTTTTACCGAATATTTCGTTCATCTTAGGACCCCCTTATCTATCAATAGTGAGGCTGGAGTTACAATAAGCCAAGATTTTGAACTATCCTTCAGTCCAACTACATAGCCTCCTACACTAATCATATGTAATATTAGCAGTAAAAAGCAGACTGTGCAATCAAACCGTGGTTAGGTTGATAGTCCGACCGAACTTACCAAAAAAATTTGATAAGACTACTATAACGTATTAACATAAAAGCACTATTACGAGGTTAGTTTAACTAAGAAGGTAACCTTAGGATACCGAGAAGTTCTAGGTATCATCCCCCTAAGTGGAGATAGGGGGATTCGAACCCCCGACCTCTGCGATGCGAACGCAGCGCTCTC
>CAYFEZ010000225.1:0-2573 GCA_964342215.1 uncultured Dehalococcoidales bacterium
CACTTGATCAATCAGAAGCAGAAAACCCTTTGAGCAGATCAGACCGTGCATTGGATGATCAGGATGAGTTAACAAGAGACATCATACGAGCTGGTCCTCAAGAGGGAGATATCTCACAGAGTGAGATTGATCAAGCAAGGGCAAGATACACTGGCACTATAAATGAACTCCCCTATCATGGAGATCAGTTTGTTCCATATAGACGAGATGCTTTTTTGTTAAGAAAGGGAAAAGCATTAAAGCCAATGCATTTAGCAGAATTATTATTAAACCTAAAAGGAGACACAACTCCGGGCTCTGGCACAGAGGGAGCTGGCGCAAAGAGAATGTCAGATCTTCTCAGATGGAAAATTGAGTTAGAGAAGAGTGCATCTAATATTAAGCAGAGTAAGGAAGACGGGAATGCTAGAGAAAGCAGGAAGTTAAAGGCAAACTATAGCAGAAGGTATCCTGACAACGCATGGTTTGTAGGAGACCGTCTATTAGACCTTGCCCGTGCAGTCATGCTCAGAGGAGGCGATCCTAAAGGAGAAGTCTGGATAGATCCCTCTCTTCTAGAAGGATATGAGAATGAGGGGATGGTTAATGCAATCAAAGATCCCGAGCAACATCTTAGAGATTCAATAGAACGTGAAAGTGCCTATCTCTTTTATCTTAGATCACAAAAGATAACTCCTCCTCAACAACAAGAAGAAGAAACCCCTCAAATACCAGAGACTGCTCCTACTTCTATTCAAAGTAGAATTCCTATGAACTTTTCATATGGAGAGCATGGGCTCCCGGGCAACAAGAAGACTACATTTGATGAGATCTTTGAGGGTCAACGCAGGAGTACCTTGAGAAGAAAAGGGCAGCATAACCTGAATATTGGAGATCATGTAGAGGTTTTTGATAAGAGCGGAAGAACAGGAGTTGTTGTAATTAAGGGTTCCCGCCCTGTGGACTCTTCTATGGCAGAAGAGCTTTCTCAAACAGAACGTTGGACTCCTGAGTTTATTAAAAATTACATTAAGGAAGGAGATTGGGTCCAGTTCTTATATGAACCCGTTCCTACTCAAGTCCCAGCAGTCCCTGAGGTTGCAGGGAACAATATCTCTAGAGACCCAATTTCCCAGTTTTATGATCTTGATCCAAATACAAAAGAGATAGTAGACGCAAGAAGATCAATGGTAACAAAACTGGCACAAAAGAATCTATACCAAGGAACCTTGGCAGAAGAACTCCGGACAGTGCTTGCGCTACAAAGAAGAAATGAAGTTGATAAGTTTGGTTCTCGTTTGGGGCCTTTGCAGTATAGAACTCTTATTCGACAACTAGGAGAGGAGCATGATATAAATCCAAGAGAACTCCTTCTTGTGAATATCCCCCAGTTTAAAGAGATGACCACAAGAGAA
The DNA here is from genome assembly GCA_964342215.1 of uncultured Dehalococcoidales bacterium. Taxonomy (GTDB): domain Bacteria; phylum Chloroflexota; class Dehalococcoidia; order Dehalococcoidales; family CAYFEZ01; genus CAYFEZ01. The sequence goes on from CAYFEZ010000225.1 coordinate 1,395, forward strand.
GGAGCTGTTACAACAGGGTTTGATGAGTTTCTTGCAGGAAACCGAACCTCTCTTGTAATGACTCGTCTTGCATTCCAAGAATCTGGAAGAGGGCAAACAGAACTCTCATATGAGGAACTTCTCAAAGAAGGAACTCTTGTAAGAATACACGGGAAGAAGCAGGAGGGTGGAGATGCAGAAAGCTCAATGCGCCTGAAGGTTGCAGGAGTTAGAGTTGTAGAAGAGTCTGACCTTGAAGGACTTTCAGAACGAACGGATGAATCACTAGAATCACTAAGAAAACAGTTTGAATCTGCACAGGCACTAGGAGAACCTCTTATTGAAATTAATCTAGAGTCTCCTACTGCACAGGATGATGACTCCCCATTAGAAATTGGGGAAAGGGGTGCAAGGTCAGCAACACTGGGATTGCCCGGGATGGGGAGAGAAGGCTATTACTACTATCCCTTGAAACAAGGGGACACAATTGTTGGAGATATTATCTTAAGAAGACCAGAGGGCGATCAGTTGCGAGAAGTTAAAAGAGGGATTCTTGAGGATACTTGGGATTTGTTGTTTCTTAAACTAGATCCAGAATACCAAGGATCAGGATTAGGAATGAAGTGGCTAGAAGCAGAGATTGACAAAGCATTAGAGAGGGGAGTTTCTCCTACTCTGCAAAAAGTTCAGAATAAAAGAATAATAGAATGGGCTAAGAAAAAGGGAGGTAAGTTTTCAAACGTTCAAGAAGACGGAGAAGTCGGGCAAATCTTATTTAAGGCAACAAAGAAAAAGAAAAAGATCCCGCATTTTAGAGATACTCCACATGATTTCGGCGAAGAATTGGATGAGGCAGTTGGTAATGTTAATTTTGAGCCAGTTGATATTTCATCTTCAACCCGCAAATCTACTTATTTCAAAAAAGATCAGAGGAAATTCAGTCGAGCGAATAAGTTGATTTCAAGAGGATCTTCGAATTCTTCTAGTGCTGCTTATGCTAAGGCTGCTGGTGCTAATGCAAATACAGGAGAGTATAATTCTTCTGATATTGTGGGTATATCTGTAGAAGGGGCTCGTAATAATAGAATAGGCCCTGATTTCGAGGAGATCAAACTTGCTATTGATGCTGGGGTTACTTTTATTACAGATAAACCCAAAGATCGCGCAAGACCCTATAATGTCGGAGAACGTGAAATCGCA
>CAYFEZ010000226.1:0-2566 GCA_964342215.1 uncultured Dehalococcoidales bacterium
GAGACGAAGAAGAAGTTGTCAACCATGGCTTACAGCCCTCTTTCCAGATTCCAGGTCCAGCTTCAACATCCGCTCCAAGGCGTCCAGGAGATAGAGGTACGGGGTCTTCAACTCCTCCAGCTTGGAGCGCATGGCCGGAAGGAAGGGAAGGATATACTCCTCAATGAGCTTCTCCCTTATCGGGTCCTCCGACTCGGCCGATAAGGCAAGGAACTCCACCACCAACGGCAGGTAGTCCGGCAGCTCTCTACCGTTAGGTGTCAGTCCCAGGTGACCGTAGATGCCGCGCAGTTCAATCATGTACCCGTTTCGGTCGGAAATGGCGGCCCCTGCGCAGGTCTGGGGCTCGTCGAAGGAGTGGCTCCCCAGATAAAGGGGGCACCGGGGGTTAAGCTCGAAGAGTTCAACGTACTCCTCTTCGGGGATGGGGTCCTCCAGGAACCGGGCGAACAGGGCTGCCCCCTCCTTGTCCATGCTCTCCCACCGTGAGAGCCCCTCATTCGCAGCCCTGTCGACCTCTTCTCTATCCACATCCAAGGGGCTGCACCACAGCTCCGCCAGGGCGGCATAGACGTCCCGCAAGTCTCGGGCTATTTCACTCATACTTTTTCTCCGGTGTGTGGTGCGCCTCGAAGTAGCTCTTTCTCCTCTTCATGGGGCCCCAGGGCCCCATGCCCGGGAAACCGGCGAATCCTCGCTCCGTGTAAGGACTGATGTCCGCCTCCTCCCGCTTGGTGGGGGCCACCACGAACCGCTCGTTGTAGAAGGCCAGGGAGACGCTCCGGTGAATGCCCTTGGCGTCTTCTTCGGTCAGGCCCACCTTCTCGAGCACGTCAACATCGGGCTTCTTCTCCACCCTGATGCTCCTCTGATAGTGCCTTACCGCGAGCTGTCTCTTGAGGGACGCTGCCACCACCTCCTGGTTCCCCGCGCCGAAGAGACTGGCCAGGTACTTCATGGGGACCCTGAACTTGTCTAACTCGTCCAGGCCCAAGAGGGTGCCTTCGGGTTTGGCCATGTCGAAGACGTCAGTATCCCCGGGGGAGGACTCCCCCGCGCTGGTCACGATTGGGGCAAGAGGCGGTATGTAGAAGAGGGAGGGGAGGGTCCGGAACTCCGGGTGCAGGGGCAGCGCCAGCTCCCACTTTTTGACCAGCTTGTACACGGGTGAGCGTTGCGCCGCGTCGATCCAGTCGTCGCTGATCCCGCTTTCCTTGGCGCTGGCTATCACCTCTGGGTCGGAGGGGTCCAGGATGAGGCTCCTTTGGGCGGCCACCAGGTCCTTGTCCTCCGCCAACGCGGTCTCCTGGACACGGTCCATGTCGTAAAAGAGCAAGCCGAAGGAGCGGATTCTTCCGACGCAGGAGTGGAAGCAAACGGGGGGCATGCCGGCCTCCACCCTCGGGTAGCAGAGGATGCACTTCTCCATCTTTCCCGAGACCCAGTTGTAGTAGGGTTTCTTGTAGGGGCAGGCGGAGATGCAGTACCGCCAGTTGCGGCACCGGGTCTGGTCTATCAGGACGATCCCGTCCTCCTCCCTCTTGTAGGCGGCCCCGGAGGGACAGGCGGCCACGCAGGCGGGGCTGATGCAGTGGTTGCAGATGCGGGGCAGGTAGAAGTAGAAGACGTCCCGGAATTTCAGATACGCCTCGTGTTCCTCCTTGCTTATATCCTTGAAGTTCACGTCGTGTTTCCCGGTGACGTGGGCCCCTCCGGCGTTGTCTTCCCAGTTCACGCCCCAGGTAAGGGGAATATCTTCCTGTCCCGTAACCATGGACTGAGGCCTGCCTACGGGCTGCTGGGAGAGTTGCTTCGTGGTGTGCAGGTCATCGTAGGTGAAGGTGTACACATCCTTGCCGTAGTAATCGCCCATCTCCGGCACATGGGGATTGAAGAACAGGTTGGCTAACTGGTAGGCCTTTCCGCCGTAGCGAAGCCCCAACTTCTTCCCTTTCTTCTTCCATCCTCCCCTCCATAGCTCCTGGTTCTCCCACCTCTTGGGATAGCCGATCCCCGGCTTGGTCTCCACATTGTTCCACCACATGTATTCGGCGCCTTCCCGGTTGGTCCAAACGTTCTTGCAGGCAACCGTGCAGGTATTGCAGCCGATGCACTTCTCCAGGTTGAACGTCATGCTGTATGTTGCCTTTACCCTCATGGCTCCCTCCAACCTACGCTTGCGGCAGCGTGTTCAGTTCCTCTTCCTGGTAGATGACCCCCTTCTTCCCAGCAGCCAGGGGCATCTTGCGGATGAGCACCCCGTGGTCCCTCTCCGAAGGACTAGTGCCCCAGTAGTTGATGTAGTAGCTAAATTGGGCATAGCCACCAATCATCGTGTGGGGGTTCATCAGTATCCTTGTGGTGGCGTTATTATTGCCTCCTCGCAGGTCTGACTGGTTGCGTTTCTTGGCGAGCGGTGAGAAGGGGACGTTCACATGGCGCTCCACCTGATGGTACGTGATGGCCATGTTCTTTGGTACTTGATGGCTGACCACCGCCCTCACCACCTCGATGCCGTTCTCGCAGTACATCTCCACCCAGTCGTTGTCCTTGACCTCGATCTCAT
>CAYFEZ010000227.1:0-2534 GCA_964342215.1 uncultured Dehalococcoidales bacterium
GCGACCTGCTGGCATCGCTATCCCGACGTGCAGCTGCAGGAGGTGGACGAGCTTTGCAGATTGCTGGTTGCCACATACAGCATTTCCCAAATGCTCGGCCACGAGGAGATCGCCCCAAACCGCAAGATCGACCCGGGGCCCGCCTTTCCGCTGGACGAAATGCGTGGGCGGCTGTTGTCGCCGGATGTGTCCAGGGCGCCACCCGAGCCGGTATGAGCGGCCTCGGGTCCGCCCGAGTCGAGGCCTATCTCAGGCGGGTGGAATACGGGGGCTCCCGTCGTCCGTCGCTGGAGGTTCTACGAGGCCTGCACCTGGCTCATATGTGGCAGGTCCCCTTCGAGAATCTGGATATTCACCTGGGACGGGAGATCGCGTTGTCGGAGGAATCGCTCTACCGCAAGGTTGTTGAGGATCGGCGCGGCGGCTTCTGCTACGAGCTCAACGGTCTCTTTGCGGCGCTGCTGTCGGTGTTGGGATTCCAGGTGCGCCTGCTTTCGGCGCGCGTGGTCGGAGCGGACGGACTGCCGGGGCCGGAGTTCGATCACCTGGCGCTGCTGGTGGACGTCGGCCAGCGGCAGCTGCTGGCGGACGTGGGATTCGGCGACTCCTTCCGGGAGCCACTGGCGTTGCAGTCGGGAACCAGCCAGACCCAAGTCGGGGTTAGCTATCGGTTGGAGAAGGCGTCCGGAGAATGGTCGCTGCTGGCGAGGGCGGCCGGCGCCGGGGAGGGGTGGCGCCCCTCCTATAGCTTCACCCTGGAGGCGCGACGGCTGGACCAGTTTCAGGAGATGTGCCGGCACCACCAGTCCTCGCCCGATTCACCCTTTACCCGCAATCGCATGTGCACCCGCGCCACCCCGGACGGGCGCTTCACCCTCTCCGGCATGCGCACCACCGAGACGGTCCACGGCCGCCGCCAACAAAGCGAACTTGAGGGGGAAGCCGAATTCTGGCAGGTGGCGGAGGAGCGCTTCGGGATTCGCGTGCCGCGCCGGTAGCAGAACATCCCTCCCCGGCGCGGCTCCTGGCCGCGCCGATAGTTGAATCCGGCGTGGGAGCTCAGTTCGCGTAGATGCCGGATTCTCCTTCCGAGCGGCCGATGATGACGGCGCCGCAGGTATCGCTGAAGACGTTGACGGAGGTCCTGCACATGTCGAGAATCCGGTCCGTTACCCAGATCAGTCCCACTGCCTCCAGAGGCAGCCCCACAACCCCGAGTATGACGGTGATGGCGACCAGGCTGGCGGCCGGGATCCCCGCGACCCCAACCGAGGTGAGCAGGGCCAGCAGCACCACCGTGAACTGGGTGACGAAGCCGATCTCGAAGCCCTGTAGCACGCCGTAGATCTGTCCAATGAAGACGACGACCACACACTCGTACAAAGCGGTGCCGTCCATGTTGACGGTAGCGCCAAGTGGGAGGGTGAAGCTGGCGGTGCGGTCGGACACGCCAGCGTCCCTCTTGACCGTCTCCATGGTCACCGGCAGGGTCGCGGCGGAGGAGGCGGTGGAGAAGGCCATCAGCATTACCGGCGACATGGTCCGGTAGTGCTGAAACGGCTTGATGCGGCCGATGTATTTGAGCAATAGACCCAGGCTGACGAAGTAGTGGAAGCCCAGGGCCAGCAGCACGGTGACGACGAACAGCAGCAGGGGCTTGAAGGCGCCAAAGCCGGTTCGAATGATGATGGGCGTCACCAGGCCAAAGACGCCGATGGGCGCGAATTTGATAATCAGGTCGGTGATCTTCATCATCACCCCCTGTACGCCTTCCCAGAAATTTCTTTGTGCATCGCGAAGGGCGTCGGGCAGACGGTTGATGAAGAAGCCGAAGAGCAGGCTGAAGACGATGACGCCCAGCAGCTGTCCATTGTCGGTGGCAGCCCTGATGATGTTCGGCGGCAGCATGCGCAGGAAGATGTTGACCAGGTCGGAGGTGCCGCGCCCCTCGAACTTATCGACGAATTCTTCGGAGGTCTCCGCCTGACCCATGATCTGCTGGGCGAGTTCGAGGTCGACGTCTCCTGGACGTATGATGTTGACCAGGATCAAGCCAGTGAGAATCGCGATGAGGCCGGTCGCCATGTAGTAGGCGAGCACTTTCGTGCCCATCCGACCGAAGGCTCGATCCGATCCGAGGCTCATGATCCCACATATTATGGATGAGGCGATCAACGGGACGATGACCATCTTCAGGGCATTCTTGAAGAGGTTGCCGAGGAAGACACAAGTTGTGGTGAGGCCCTCGGCGAAGGCACTCTCCTGTGTTCCTCCGAGCTTGATGAATACTCCCAGGGCCACGGCGACGACTAGCGCGATGGCGATCTGCCAGTGCAGTTTCATCCCAGTCCCTTTCAAGGTGATCGATCCCGGACACCAGAATCGCTGACGCAAGAATACCGGATGGGCGAGGCTTCATCAAGGGGTCGGGAGAGGGGAGCGGGGAGCTGCCAGTGGCGAGGGCAGACCCAACTCGTGTATGGGGTTGCCTTTGGCGGTCGAGTGTCGTTGACTAAGCTAACCAGACGGGGGCC
>CAYFEZ010000228.1:0-2533 GCA_964342215.1 uncultured Dehalococcoidales bacterium
GCGAGAGTGGTTTCCCCTGCTGGGGATTGAGCTTCAAGCAAGGCTTTCGCTTGTTTGATTGTTAAAGTTACTAGGAGTTGATCCATTTTCTTTCTCATTAGGAAGTATAGGAAGGAAACCGGACAGGTGAGGCTGTCCTCGCCCCTGCATCGACCTAACCGTAACTCTGCTCTGTTAGGATGCCCTGTCCGGTTAAGAAGCAATTAGAACTTCTCTTGCTTCTTTTCAATAGAGTTGATTCCGAAGATCTGTAACGGAATCTTGATCACTGTCCAGCAAAGTACAATTGAACCGACTATGATGGTCCAAATGATTTTCACACAGACTGATATCAGACCTGTGTGGTTGTCTACAAGCCAGCCTTTTGCCGACTTGTATAGTTCAGTGTCACTGAGCTGATTCTCTGCATCAGCCATTTCTTCGGTTACTTTGCTCATGTTTAATCCCTTTAAGGAGGTTGAATGATAGTGATGCCCCGGCGATGATGCCGAAGATCACAGGCGCAAGTGGGATTGCAAACACGCTTGCAATCCCGATGATGCCCCACGTTGGGGCACGAACTTCTAGGTTTCTAATTGATAACGAGAATGTATTCCTCGCTGTCATAGTCGTCAACCCAGTATTCCTCTGAAGGTACTCGGGTTGGAGTGTCTTCATCTGACACTCCGAGCATTTGATCCCACCATGCTGATGGGACTGCTGATTGAGCCAGAAGCATAGGTCGCATTCTGGGATGATCTCCACATCGTGATAGTGATGTGGATGCGAAGATGGCGGTCCAGTCAGGCCATCCTGCTTCCATGTACTCAAGGCTGTCGTCTTGGGTACTGGAATCGAATAGCGGGACGTCTCGTGGGTTGCACCACGGTTCTTCATTTGCATACATAGTGCCTCGCTTTAGAAGCGTAGGGCCCTTTTTGGCCCGTAGCTTCGGGTTAAAAGAAAAAGGCTGACACGATGCTCTGTGCCAGCCTGTGATAGTGATTCAGGATTGCTTCTCCGGTGTGAATAGACGGCCATGGAAGTCAGGGTCTGATTGAACGTCCTCTCGTTTGAAGTCGTTCTTGAAGGCAGTGAAGCTGAGCTTGGGAGTGCCCTTCTTCTGTTTATTCAGCTCCTTCCTAATTTCTCCGTCTGTGTCAGTGATGACGATTCTCCAGTAATCCGGTTTACCGTCTTTGCCGCTGTTGAGCCACATCGCTAAAGGGCGATGCGTCTTTTCTGCTTTTTTCTGAAGTAGAGTGTTATGCTTCGCAAGAAGCTTGTTCTCCTTGCGAAGCTCCGCAACTTGCTGGGCAAGTTGCTCTAGTGTGATGTCTGCCATGATTATCCCTTGTTGGTTGATGTTTAAGGCAGTTTCGAGCGAACCCCCCAGACAACCCAGAGGAAACTCACAAAAACTAGGTCATCGCCCTTGCGGTCCCAATTCCATCAGTTAATGGAATTGGGATACACGATGACCCTGCGTAAGTATTAACAACCCCGATCAGACCCTTTGTCGCTAGGAACCCCCTTCAACGAAACATAACCAAGTGTGATAGTGATTCATGCTTCAAGCTTTGGTAGAGAATGAGCGTATGGAACTGAAGTTGACCCTGTTTAAGTTGATGAACCCACCCCTCTAGCTGGATGCTGTCTCCTGCTCCTGTGACTAGCGAATGTCTGCTTTCTAAAGAAGATTGCTATGCAACTCCAAGTCGAACGTGGTTAATGTGGCACAGACTGTGCAATATACTTAGTATACTAATAACCTAGCTATTCCCCTGTATACTCATAGCCCCTTAGTCTGTTTACTATCTACTCTGTGTTTACTAACTCACCTAGGGTAGAGTACCCCTTATACCTATTACCTTGTTCTATAACTCATAAGCCTGTCTCTACTACTACCTAGGCTACTTCTTGTTTAAGCTCTCCCTCTTCTGCTACGTTAGCTCAACCTCTGGAGAGAGACACCGTTGGTAGCCCCTCTCCATCCAGAGTAGAGCGGTCCCCCTCTAGTGTTCTTAGTATCCAGAGCTAGTCTGACAAACTTGTTGTAAGATGTACTGAGATTGTGTAGTGTAGATCTAGGTTGAGTTTTCCAGCCACAGGGGAGAGAGTGTCCTTGGGTTGATTAGAGGGCCCGGGGGGAACAAACGGCCCCTTTGTCTATTACAGATAGTCCACCTCCCCTATTTGGGGGGGATAAAAAGGGGAACAACAGAGAAGAGCCAAAGAAGAGCCGGGGGTATTGGAGATGAAGTTAAACATGGAGAAGAAGAGGCGAGTACTGAGGACAGTAACAGTTGAGGAGTTAACAGGAGAGGTGAGCAGGAGCAAGGGCAAGCCTGAGTTTGATTTCTCTAGGACAGTCAGGAGCAGGAAGGAGAGTTTGAAGAATCAGGAAGTAGCGAAGCGTGGTTATGGTTATGAGGAGACAGGTATGGGGAGATCTGGCCGCGGCAAGTTATTCAGGAGCATACGATCTCGACTTAGGAATTTACTAAGGTAATTCAGATGGGTTTACCATTAATCATAAGGGGGGCCAGTGCAG